>NZ_NQFP01000035.1:0-88417 GCF_002271665.1 Terribacillus sp. 7520-G
CTAGTTGTTTAGGCATGGTCGGATTAGGGATAATGTAGTACTTTTACCGGTTTTATTTGGTAGCAATATACTAATGTCACTTATATCCGGTGGATTTACTGATATGACGAGGTATAATGGAGTGCATGAATAATGTGAAAGATTACACGTTATTGCTTCGGGCATTTGGGGATAAACTGCGTTATCTGAGGAAAAAACAGATGCTGACACAGGAAGAGTTGGCTGGCATGGCGGGTTTTAATCGATCGTACTATTCCGATATCGAAAACGGAAAGCGGAATATATCTTTTATAGGCATCAGTAAATTGGCGATAGCACTGAATGTGGAGATGACAGAATTATTACCTACAAAAGAGGAATATAATAAGCTGCTGGATTTGGAAGCTAGGCACAGCCAGGAAACCATTACATACATATATGACAGCACTGTTGAAAGGCAGTTTCGCAAAACCTGAGGGGCTAAAGAAGTGCCATGGTGAGGCAGTCAGTGGCAAAAAAAGAAATTTCAGGCTGTTAGATAGGGCAGTTTTTTAAAGGAGAATGGAATTGATTTTAAAAAGAAAACGCATCCAAGACATACTGATTGGTGACGTCATGGGCAGTGATATCATTCTGGCGGATAAGACAAGCGTGAATAAGGGGACAGTCATTACAGCCGCGTTGCTCGATCAGCTGAAACAGAACAAGGTTCCCTCTGTCATCGTCGAGACCGAAGAGGAAGCTGCTGCTGATCTGTTCAGCAAGTCGGATCGCCTTCAGCAGATGATCCAGAAACTGCAAGGGAAAGAAACCGATCACCAAGCCACTTATAAGCGGAGCATGGAGAAGCATTTCTATACGAATCTATCGTATATAGCATTCGAGTATCGCTACGGGAAATTGCTCTATGAAGAAGAGAGCATCCGCTTCTTGAAGGATCTTTATGTGAAAAGCTTGAAGACGATGGGGCGCAGCAGTCTCTGGCATCTTCTTGAGCAGCGGGATCCATATGCTTTCATCCATTCCTTGGATGTTTTCGTCATCGGTACGATGCTTGCTTATCATATGAATGTCGTCCAATTGGATCTTTGTGCAACAGGGTATTTATTCCATGATATCGGAAAGCTGGAAATTCCCCGCGAGATCTTGGATAAATCATCGACACTGACGAAAGAGGAATACGAAATCGTTCAGACTCATACGGTCAAAGGAGAGGCGCTGCTGAGCCAGGCGGGGGAATCTCTGCTTGGTCGCTATGCCAGAAGCCATCATGAACGGCTGAATCGCAAGGGCTATCCTGATGGTGCATACTTGCCGGAATTGGGAGTGGATCTGCAAATATTGGCGGTAGTCGATACTTTCTCAGCCCTTACGCTATCCCGGACTTATCGGGAGGTGCTGCCAGCTACGGAAGCCATTCAGCTGATGCTGGAGATGTCGGAAGCATACCCGAAAAAAATCGTTAAAAAACTGGCGCAGCTTATGCATATATTCCCAAGCGATATGAATGCAATCCGGCTGGATGATGTCATGATCGATAAGTATACGAATGAAGCGCATATGGAAATAGGATGGAAGCAGAAGCCGTAAGCGCCGTTTATGGAATTGCTGGCATGATAGCTGAATCCCAGGCATACATTAAGGTAATCGCCTTTTGTCTAACAATGCCTGGGAGGTTAATGAATGATGAATATATTGGATAAGGTACAGCAGTATCGCCAGGAACAAGAGAAGCTTCATTGGGAAGGAACGCTCGCCGATTATCTGCGTTTGTTGAAGGACCGTCCTTATCTTGCTCAATCTGCACATTCCCGTGTATATAATATGATCAAGCATAAAGGCATTGAAGAGGAAGATGGGGTAAAAAGCTACAGCTTCTTCAAGGACGCATTGTTCGGTTTGGAGGAGCCGCTTGAGAAGCTGGTGGAAGAATACTTCCACCCGGCAGCTCGGCGACTGGACGTACGGAAACGGATCCTGTTGCTCATGGGTCCTGTGAGTGGAGGGAAATCCACACTTGTCAGCTTGCTCAAACGAGGGCTGGAAGAATATACACTGACAGATGAAGGAGCCGTCTATGCAATCAAGGGCTGCCCGATGCATGAAGATCCGCTTCATTTGATCCCGGTCCATCTGCGCAAGGATTTCGAGGAAGAGTATGGTATTCGTATAGAAGGAAATCTATCACCTCTGAATCTGATGCGGCTGGAAGAAGAATATGATGGCAGAATCGAAGATGTCCTCGTCGAACGTATTTTCTTTTCCGAAGATAAACGAACTGGAATCGGGACGTTCAGCCCTTCTGATCCGAAATCGCAGGATATTGCGGATTTGACGGGTTCCATTGACTTCTCCACCATTGCGGAATATGGATCGGAATCAGATCCGAGGGCTTATCGTTTCGATGGAGAGCTGAATAAAGCCAACCGCGGATTGATGGAATTCCAGGAGATGCTCAAATGTGATGAGAAGTTCCTTTGGCATCTGCTTTCGCTGACGCAGGAAGGCAACTTCAAGGCTGGCCGTTTCGCTTTGATCAGTGCGGATGAACTCATCGTGGCTCATACAAATGAATCTGAGTATCGTTCCTTCATTTCCAATAAGAAGAACGAGGCCTTGCATTCCCGGATGATCGTCATGCCGGTTCCTTATAATCTCAAAGTGGATGAAGAAGAGAAAATCTATCAGAAGATGATTTCCGAGAGTGATATCAAGGATGTCCATATCGCCCCGCATACACTGAAGATTGCTGCAATGTTCACGATTCTTACTAGACTGAAGGAATCGAATCAAGGTGGTATCAGCCTGCTGAAGAAAATGCATCTGTATAACGGAAAGATGCTGGAAGGCTTCAGTGATGCGGATATTCAGGAGCTCAAAAAAGAACACAGTGATGAAGGTATGAGCGGAATCGACCCACGGTATGTGATCAACCGTATTTCGAGTACGATCATCAAAAAAGAAATGCGTTCCATCAATGCATTGGATGTACTCCGCTCCTTGAAGGATGGCCTCAGCAGCCATGCATCCATCTCGAAAGAAGATCGGGAACGCTACTTGAACTACATTGCAGTGGCGCGCAAGGAATACGATGAGATAGCGAAGAAGGAAGTGCAAAAAGCATTTGTCTATTCTTATGAAGAATCTGCCAAGACATTGATGGATAATTATTTGGATAATGTCGAAGCTTATTGCAATAAAACAAAGCTGCACGATCCGCTGACTGGGGATGAAATTCCTTCTGATGAAAAATTGATGCGCTCGATAGAGGAACAAATCGGAATTTCCGAAAATGCCAAAAAGGCTTTCCGTGAAGAAATTCTCATCCGAATCTCAGCTTACGCCCGAAAAGGAAAGAAATTCGATTATCAATCCCATGAGCGGCTGCGGGAAGCAATCCAGAAAAAGCTGTTTGCCGATTTGAAGGATGTAGTCAAAATTACGACGTCCACCAAAACTCCTGATGAACAGCAATTGAAGAAGATGAATGAAGTAGTCGCTACATTGATCGATGAATATGGTTATAATTCCACGTCGGCCAACGACCTTCTCCGTTATGTAGGAAGTCTGCTGAACAGATAAAACAAACCGCCGGGTAATCCCGGCGGTTTGTTTGCGTGCTTATGCGGTTAAAAGCAGAAATCCTGCAAAAATAGGGAGCAGTACCATTGCTGTCTTTAAATAGACAGGACGGACACGTTTTGTGAATTTGGCCCCTATATAGGAGCCGATCATGGTCCCGGCCACTACTTCCACAAGTAATTTGATATCAAGGAAACCAAGCTGAGCATAACCAACGCCGCCAGCTAAAGCAATCGGGATGATGATCATCATGGTTGTACCGGCAGATTGCCGGGCGGATAGGCCGAGCAGGATCAGCAGACCGATTTGAATGAATGGTGCGGAACCAATCCCGAATAATCCGGAGAGTGCCCCGGTTAGAATACCAAGCAGCGCAGCTGCAATGAAGTAAACAATGTTGTTCTTGTAAATGAATGCACTCACCGTAGTTCCTTTGTCAGTGGATTTGCCCATGAGCAGAAGGCGAATGCAAAGCACCGCACCGGATAGGACGAGCATGCCGGCTGTAAGATAGTTCAAGATATCCTCTGGGATGAGTCCGGAAAAATGGGAGCTGATGAATGCACCCAATGCACCGAAGATACCGATGATGACGCCTGCGCGCAATGTCACATTCCCCTCCCGGTAGTGACTCACTGCACCTGAGAATGAAGAGAACAACATGGATGCAAGCGCTGTTCCCAGGGCAACATGAATCGGAAAACCGAATAGCACCGTCAAGATGCTGATGATGAATCCCGATCCGCCAGCTCCGACAAAGCCGATGATAAGACCGGCTGCAATCATGATTAAAATAATTTCAATAGCCATACTAATACTTCCCTCATTTCTAGTTGTAATTATATTTAACCATAGTAAAATGCTATTGTATAATGCATAAAAATCATACAATCAATGCAGAAAGGTTATGGGTGGTTCGATGGAATGGCAGCAGCTCGTTTATTTTAAGGAAGTGGCGGAGCGTGAGCATTATCTTCAGGCGGCAAAAGCATTGGCAATATCCCAGCCGGCATTGAGCAGGTCGATCCAGAAGCTGGAGGAGCAACTGGGCGTCCAGCTTTTTGAGAAAAGAGGAAGAGGCATTGTGCGGAGCCGCTATGGGGAAGCCTTCTATGCACATGCAGTCAAAATACTGGAGGAAATGGAGAAGGCCGAGCGGCACATACGTAAAATGAAGGATCCGCAATATGGGGAGATTACACTTGGATTCATGAGATCGCAGGGACTCCAGCATATCCCGCGGCTGTTAAAGCATTTTAAAGAATGTTATCCATCAGTGGAAATTTCCCTGTATCAAGGCTCGACACAAGAACTTATCGATCAGTTGAAGGAAGGGAAGCTTGATTTGTGTATTTGTAATATGGATCAGGGGGCGGAAGGTTTGTCCTGGAGGAAATTATGGACAGACCAGCTCTATGTATTCGTCTCCGATACACATCCGCTCGCAGAAGAAAAGCAGCTGGCACTCAAGCAAATAGAAAAGGAGCCCTTCCTGCTCATCCGTCCCGGCTACAGTGCCAGGGTGATGTTTGAACAGATAGTGGAAAAGTATGGTTTGGAGCCGAAAATCGCATTTGAAAGTGAAGATATGATGACCATACTAGGCCTTGTCGCTGCCGGACAGGGTATTGCCTTGCTTCCATCACTGGAAAGCCTTCATATGCATCATGTAAAAAGCATTCCTCTGATTGAACCTACCGAAAGGCAAATCGGCGTGGCCTGGCGGGAAGGCAGTGTACGTTCACCGGCTAGCGAACACTTTATTGAACAGCTTCTTACTTATTCGACACGGTTTTAGGAAATAAACAAGCGGCATATTGTCGCTTTATTTTTTTCTGGTTAACCATTTAGCGATTTTTGTCGAAGTATTATGACAACAATTTACAGCTTCTTTATAAATCCTTAATACATAAACTCTAGAATGAATGCGGGAGAACGATTCCAATAAAAGATAGGGGGAGCTGTATGAAGCGTTCATATCGAGTGGCTGCCGGTCTCAGTGCATGTTTGCTGCTGATGCAGACAGTTGTGCCCGCATCCATTCCAGTCGCAAAGGCAGAGGAGAAACTCCAAGAGAACAAGGTTTCAATCACGGAAGTGTATGGAAGCGATAAACAAGGTGCCGAAGGTTTCTCTTTTATCGAAGTACATAATGGAACGGAAGAAGCAAAATCCTGGAAGAATCTGGAGCTTACATACACAACGGACCAGGATCAAAAGCTCGAATTCCAAGAACCGGATGAACAAATCCCGGCCGGAGGCTATGCAGTACTCGCTTTGGATAATGAGACGACAGTCGAAGCTTTCAATGGTCATTTTGGAACTGAGCTGACTGAGTCTGCATTCACTAATGTAACAGAGCCTTACATATTCCAGGATGAAGAGCAGCAGCTGTCCATCACCGATAGCGCAGCCGAGCAAACTTCTGTTTCTGTATTCCACTTTCAGGATGTGGGACAGGCAGAAAGCATCCATTTCGTTGATGATCAGAAAACACCAACCATACTTGCAGCGCCATCACCAGGATCCGAAAAGATAGAGCAAGATCAGAAAGAAGATGAACAGGAAGATACAGCGGGCAGTCCGCAGCCGGATGCCTCGGGGGATGATGTGAAGGAAGCACCTGCAGATAAGGAAGAAGAGGATGATCAGGAGACGGCTGATCAAAAGCAGGACAAGCAAGCCGAGGCAGCAGATGAACAGAAGCGAGTCGAGGAAAAAGAAGAACGATTGGCAAAAGAGCAAACCACGGAAAGTGATGGAGGGCAAGCAGATGAAAAGGATGAAGAGCAGCAAGAGGAACGGCCTTCCTTGATCCATGAAGCTATCACCAGCGCCGATGGAAGCAGCGACCTTATAATCCGCGCTTCCATTGAGAATGGCGATGCAGATTCCGCCGTCCTGACTTATATTACTGCTCCGGGCATGGCAGAACAGAAAGTGGATATGACGGATAAAGGCGATGGAACTTGGGAAGCGGTCGTTCCTAAAGAAGAGCTTTGGAGTCCTTCCTTCCAATACAGTATCGATGCGGTCAGCGAAGGTACTCCTCTGCGTTTTCCTGAAAGTGGTTTGCAGCAAATGGAAATAGCGACCGTTGAAGCCGATCCGCAGATACAGCCGCCGGTCCTCATCACGGAAATGGTTCCTGATAGTGATAATATCAGTGGTTCGGATGCGTATGAGTTTATCGAAGTGTATAACAACTCGGATCAGCCTATGGATCTCAAGGACTACAAGCTATCCTATCAGTATCCTGATGGCAGGCAGACAGATTGGGATATCGATCGCTCTGTCATGTTGGAGCCAGAAGGCACAGCGGTGATCTGGATCAAGAATGAGGCCAATCAATCGCTTGGCCTGGCTGATTTCAACAGTCATTATCAGACTGATCTGACGGAAAATCAACTTATCGAAATCCATAATGATGGGATGGCAAATGGCTCAGCCCGAACGATTGCATTCCAGGCGGACAGCGGAGCGCAGCTCGCTGCAGCGAGTTACAATGACGCAGAAGGAATCGATGACACATATCCGAATCAAGGCATCACTTACAAAGCTTCGGGTACAGCACAAATGACAAAGGTGGGGCTTCAGCTGGAAGCCTCTCCGGGCAGTTTGATCGATGGACAGGTTCCGTCGGAAACGGTGAAGGTTGAAAAGGATGAAACTCCGCCGGAAATCAAACACGAGCCTGTGAAAACAGTTTCCATTCCTGCACCGCTTCACATCGAAGCGGAAATAACCGAAGAGAGTTTCATTCAGCATGTCACACTTTACGTCAAGAAAGAAGGCGCAAGTGATTTTGAGCAATTCAGCATGCAGAAAACAGGGGACTCCTACCAAGCAGAGATTCCGACAGCTGAACTGGAAGCAGGGACGCTGGAATATTACATCGAAACATCCGATGGTTTCAATAGCTCCAAAACAGATACGTTCAAGGTGGAAGTGAAGAAGCCGGATACGGATTATACCACTCTTCCTTCCTTATTGGTGACAGAACTGGTCCCGGATTCCTCGAATGTGAATGGTGCAGATGGTTATGAATTCATCGAAGTCTATAACAACACGACAGCACCGGTCGATATGCAGGACTATGAGTTGGCGTATGTGTATCCGGATACGAGAGTGACTGCTTGGAGACCCGATGAAAGTCCAGTTATCCAGCCTGGTGAAACAGCTGTATTCTGGATTATCAACGGCTCCAATAATGATTTGACGGCAGATGATTTTAACGCGAATTACGGCACGAATCTCACACTGGGTGAAAACCTGTTCAAAGTTCAGTCAGCCGGGATGGCGAATGGCAGCCAGCGCGGGGTTGGTGTTGCCACAAAGGCAGGCAATACGATTGCCATGGCAACATATAACGAAGTTGCTGATGTGAAGGATACTGCTGCCAATATGGGAATCAACTACAAGTATCCGCTCGATGGATCGACGAATATGCTGAAGCTGAACGCCGGTTCCGTTTTTGGTACTCCGGGAAGTGTTACTCCGGATCAAGTGCCAGGTGAGCCTATACAGGTTGAAGAAGACACTGCAGCACCGGAAGTGAAGGATCTGACGGAAATAGACACCATCAACCAAACAGAAGATTTACAGCTTACGGTCGAAGCTTCTGATGATAAAGATGTAAAACGTGTTACGGTATATTACCGAACGGATGAAAACGGTGATTTCAAGCAAGTCGACCTCATCAAAAATGAGCAGACCGGCTATTATCATCACACGGTTTATACGCCAGAGCTGATAGCAAAGGACTATGTGGAATATTATGTGACGGCAACGGATGGTTTCAATGAAACAAAGACGGACACAAAACGAGTCAGTATAGAGCGTGATCAAAAGGAAACGAGTCCGCGATTGAATGTGGAGGAGGGACAGCTTCTATCTGGAACCTACAAGCTGAAAGCGACCTCCGACACGGAGCAGGAAACGACACTGCTGATCGATGGAAAAGAAGTCGATCAGACAGATAAAGCATTGGAAACGGAAGCTTATTTTGCATTTGATGTGAATGGCATCAATACGTATTTCCAAAATGCAGTTGTACAGGATGGAGAAGTGCTGCACATATTCGATGATTGGATCGATACGTATACGACCATTACCGTGCCGGTCGATCCGGATACCTTGAAGGCTGGGGAAAACACAATCAGCATCCATGCCGGAAACAAAGCTTCCCCATTCCAGCTGGAATCCCCGGAAAACCGGGATGACTTCGATGCGAAGAATGTCCGTCTTGTCCTGGGCGATGGCACTGTCTTGTACGATCCGGATTTTGCTGATCCCGATCAAGTGATTGATATTGGTGATAACGGAAATTACCGACCAGTCCAAGATTTCACTTTCACCATCGATCCGGAGAAATTCCAAGCTAGCGCCTATGATTGGGATACGACAAAAACGGATGATGGTACGCATACGATAGAAGCAAGAGGTAAAGAAGCTTCAGACAAAGTATCCGTGACTGTCGATAACACAGTACCTGTCATTGAAACGTCGATAGAGGATGGGAAATCATACAAAGGCCCATTCACGATCGAGGCAAGTGCAGAAGACGCACTGAGCGGCCTGGATAGTCTTACGGCAGAATTGGATGGGGAAGAAATCAAGCTCCCATATGAGACTTCATCTGCGGCTTTATCTGCTGGTGATCATAAGCTTATCCTGCGTGCTGCTGATAAAGCCGGGAATGAAGAAGTTCGCACAATTAATTTTTCCACACCGAAAGAGCAGCCTGCTGCGCCGGAATTGATCAAACCTGAGGATGAAGCAGGCAATGTCGGAAAGAATCCGGAGCTTGAAGTGAAAGTGACTGATCCGACTGGTGATGATATGGACGTCACTTTCTATCAAGGGCATAAATACAAAGTGAGCCAGGATAGTGAAATCAAAGCATATAAGAATGCTGCTGATTATGAGCCGCCGTCCGATTATGCGCCTGAGGGGGAAGAAGCATTCAGCAGCGAAGATATTGATAAGGTTGCAGATATTGATGATAAATATCTGATCAATGACAGCGAAACGCAGTTCCCTTATCATCGCTTCGAGGTTCCTGTATCCAAGGATGTCGACGATAAAAATGTAGTTGAAGTCAATTGGAGCGGAAACTCCCTGCCAGGCCGCAAAGTTTCCATGTATGCATGGAACCATCAAGAAGAAGATTGGCAGCTTATCGATTATAAAGTAGCGGGGGATGAGGACTTTGATTTGCAGGGTTCCGTAAGTGTCGATGCCTTTGTGAAGGATTACAAGATCAACGTCCTGATTCAGGATGAAATTGCAATCGAGGATGAAGATTATGATTATTCCTTCGTCTGGATGTCCGATACACAGTATTATTCTGAAAGCTATCCGCATATCTACAATGATCAAGTGAATTGGATCGCGGAAAACAAGGACAAGTACAATATCGACTATGTCATCCACACAGGTGATTTGGTGAACTTCTCAGATCAGCCATATCAATGGGAAGTTGCGGATAAAGCGATGCAGGTATTGGATGACGCAGGCATTCCTTACGGTGTCCTTGCCGGCAACCATGATGTGGAACAAAAGAGTAACGACTATACGGAGTACTACAAATATTTCGGTGAGGACCGTTTCGCCGATAAGCCTTGGTATGGCGGTTCCTACAAGAATAACAGGGGACATTATGATTTGATATCCTCGAATGGGAATGACTATATCATGGTCTATCTTGGCTGGGGTATCGAGGAAGAAGGAATTGCATGGGCGGATGCAGTGCTGAAAGCACACCCGGATCGAAAAGCCATCCTTAATTTCCACGAATATTTGCTGTCTTCCGGAAACCGTCATCCGGTAGGTGAACAGCTCTATCAGGAGCTTGTCCTGGATAATCCGAATGTATTTGCAGTGCTTTGCGGTCACTATCACGCTGCCGATATGCTCGTCGATGAAATCGATGATGATGGCGATGGCGTGACTGATCGCAAGGTATACCAAATGCTAGCCGATTATCAGGCGGGTCCTGAGGGTGGACAAGGTTATATGCGAATCCTGCTTTTCGATGCGGAGACAGATCAAATCAAAGTAAAGACGTATTCTCCATACATGGATGATTACAATTATTATGATGAAGATGAATTCCCTGGTGTAGACGAATTCTCCATCGGACTTGAATTGGATGCGCAGAAAAAACGCGTAGCAACCAACTATGTGGAAGTGAACGTCTTTGGTACGAAGGAAATCGGGAAAGTCGAAAATGTGAAAAGCGGAGAGAATGCATCGGTGACTTGGGATGGGCTGAAGTCCGACCATGAATATGCCTGGTATGCCGTAGCCGAGGATGCACATGGCGGAAAAATGAAATCCGATCTGTGGACCTTCACTACCGGAGGAGGAGCTCCTGCGCCTGGGGACAATGGCAATGAACCGCCGGCAGAAAACCCGACGGGCGGAGACGATAACGGACAGGAGGATCCAATCGTCGACGGAGGAGATGACCCTCCTGGCGAGGATGAGGAGAATCCGTCTATCGATAACGCAGAGGACCCACCGGCGGATAAGGGCAGTAATGGGAAGGGTGACAATGGACAGGATGATAAAACTGTTGCACCTGTGAATCAGACTGCACCTACTGCAGGCAATGCAGTCAATGTGCCTTCGGATTCCAAAAAAACGACACCATTCGGCGGAATCCTGCCTGATACGGCCAGTCAGCTGTACAACTATATCTTGGCCGGAGCTGTACTTCTGGCTATAGGTGCGGCATTATACTGGTTCAATAAAAGAAGGACAGCCAACAAATGAACATGGAGGATAATTGGAAATTATATTTCCAATTATCCTCTTTTTTAATTAAAAAAGCAAAGATTTTTTCTTCTTGAAACAAAAATGTAAAAACGCTTTCAAAATGATGATATTTATGAAATGCATTTGGATAAATCCTTATATATCAACAAAGAAAGCGTTTTAAAAATTTTCTTGTTTTAGTTGTAAGTTTTGTCTTGTTACGGTATATTGGGAGTGTGAAAACGAATCAAGCCACTTTATTTAATTTCCAATTACTAAGCCATGAGCAATTTAAAAAAGTTACTTCTATTGGGGGGAACAGTCGTGGGACAAAAGGAATCTAGTGAAAGATTCTGGGAGAACTTCCATGGACCGAATATGGGTTATGTGGAAGAGCAATACGACAAATACAGGCAAGATCCGGAATCAGTGGAAGCATCATTGAAAGAATTGTTCGATACACATGGGGAGCCGCGGCTGACACAGCGTCAAGGGGAAGACGCTCCATCTGCAGGACTTTCCGAAGTATCCATCAAAAAAATAAAAGCTGCAATCCAGCTTGTGGAAGCCATCCGCCGCCATGGGCATCTCGAAGCGGATATCTATCCGGTAGGCGGAGAGCACGCGGAGTCTGCAGTGCTCACCAAAATGGAAGATTTCCAGCTGAGTGAATCCGACCTTCGGGAGATCCCGGCAAGCTTTGTGTGGGAAGATGCTCCGGATCATGTACATACGGCATTGGATGCCGTGCAGCTATTGAAGGAGAGATATGCAGGGACGACTTCCTTCGAGTATGATCATGTTGCTGATAATGAAGAGCGTAAATGGCTCCAGGAACAAATTGAGACGGCCTCTTATATTCCTGCTTGGAGTGCAGCTGACAAAAAGGAAATTTTGAAGCGCCTTACAGATGTAGAAGGATTTGAATCCTTCCTCTCACGTACGTTCGTCGGCCAGAAACGCTTCTCCATCGAGGGTCTTGAATCGATGGTGCCGATGCTTGATGCCATCATCAAAGAAGCATGTCTTGCTGATACGGATGAAGTGATGCTTGGCATGGCGCACAGGGGGAGACTTTCCGTTCTTGCGCATGTTTTAGGCAAACCCTTCGATCTCATCTTTTCCGAGTTCAATCATACCGGTGAAAAAGAACTGCTGCCTTCCGAGGGATCTAAAGGGCTGCATGGCGGCTGGACAGGGGATGTAAAGTATCATTTCGGCGCTGTGGCGGAACATCATGAAGGACAAGAGAAGCACACGAGAATTACACTGGCAAACAATCCTTCCCATTTGGAGTTCGTGAATCCGGTTGTAGAAGGCTTTACGAGAGCGGCTCAGGATAATACCTCAAAGCCGGGTTATCCGGAACAGGATCCTTCAAAAGCACTTAGTATCCTCATTCATGGCGATGCGGCATTCATCGGGGAAGGGATTGTAGCTGAGACGCTTAACCTCGGAGATCTGCCAGGGTACAGCACAGCTGGATCGGTTCATATCATCGCAAACAATCAGGTTGGCTTCACGACGAATCGCCGTGATGGACGTTCCACCCGATATGCAAGTGATTTGGCGAAAGGCTTCGAGATTCCCATCGTGCACGTGAATGCAGATGATCCGCTGGCCTGCGTTGCAGCGGCAATGCTTGCTTTCCGATACCGCCAGCGTTTCCATAAAGACTTCTTGATCGACCTGGTCGGGTACCGCAGATATGGTCACAATGAAATGGATGAACCGCGTTCGACACAGCCGATCCTTTATCAGGACATCGATGCGCATGATACCGTAGCCAAAATCTTTTCCGGGAAGCTTGAAAAAGAGAAAGTCATCACCGGACAGGAAGGCTATGAAGTGCTGAGTGAACAAGTCGGTGAATATCTGAGGGATATCTTCCAGAATATGAAGGAAGAAGAGGCGAAAGAAAAAATGCCGAAACCGGAGCCGGAAGCATTGAAATGCGATCTGCCGGAGATAAAAACCAGTGTCCCTGCGGATACATTGTTCTCCCTCAATCGGCAGCTTCAGAAACGGCCGGAAGGATTCCAAGTCTTTAAAAAGCTGATCAAAATCCTTTCCAAGCGGCATCAGGCATTTGAAGAAGAGGGAAAAGCGGATTGGGCTGTCGGCGAAATTCTTGCATATGCGAGCATTTTACAGGAAGGCACTCCAATCAGACTGACAGGTCAGGATTCAGAGCGTGGAACATTCGCCCACAGACATGCGGTATTGCATGATATCGAGACAGATGCGACTTACTCTCCGCTGCATGGCCTGGATGAAGCGAAATCATTTGCCCTTCATAACAGTCCATTATCGGAAGCCGGGGTCATCGGCTTTGAATATGGCTACAGCGTGCACAATCCGGATGCTTTTGTCATTTGGGAGGCGCAATTCGGTGACTTCGCCAATACAGGGCAGGTGCTTTTCGATCAGTTCATTGCAGCAGGGCGTGCCAAATGGGGCGAGAAATCCAATATGGCAATTTTGCTGCCGCATGGCTACGAAGGCCAGGGACCGGAGCATTCCAGCGGCCGCGTGGAAAGATTCCTGCAGCTTGCAGCTGAGAATAACTTGATCATCGCGAATGTGACGAGTTCCGCCCAGCTCTTCCATCTACTCCGCAGACAGGCGAAACTGGGCGGAAGGGAAGAGGCAAGGCCGCTCGTGCTCATGACGCCGAAAAGCTTGATGCGAAGTGCCCGGTTGGCAAGCAAGCTGGAGGAATTTACGGAAGGAAGCTTTTCTTCCTTGCGAGTTCAGCCTAACAATGAGGCAACATCCGAAACGGCGAGAACTCTCGTATTAGGCAGCGGAAAAGTGATGGTGGATCTGGAAGAAGCGATGGAGAAAGAAACTGGTTCATTTGAAGAACTCCATATCGTCCGTCTGGAACAGCTTTATCCATTCCCTGCCCAGAAAATCAAACAGATCTTCAAGGACTATCCGTCTATCAGCGAAGTGAGATGGGTACAGGAAGAACCGCGTAATATGGGAGCATGGACATTTGTCCGCGACAGGATCGAAGCGATTCTGTCAGAGGATCAGACACTTGAATACATCGGCCGCCCGGATCGGGCATCACCGGCAGTGGGTAAGCCTGCCATCCATAAAACAGAGCAAAAGCAGATCATCAACCAAGCCTTAAAGCTGTCCAAGGGAGGAGTTAGCGTATGAAGGAACTAAAAGTACCAGAGCTGGCAGAATCAATTACAGAAGGAACAATTTCAGAATGGCTGGTCAATCCGGGCGATCATGTCGAAAAAGGGGACCCTGTCCTTGAGCTGGAGACAGATAAGGTAAATGTGGAAGTCAATGCCGAGTACAGCGGTGTGGTCAAGGAATTGCTGAAGGAAGCTGGCGATGATGTCGAAGTTGGCGATATCATCGCAACAGTTGATGAAAATGGCGCGGCGGCAGGTTCTGCTGCCGAAGAGACAAAAGCAGAAGCTGCTGCTGTAGCAGAGGCTCCGGCCCCGGCTGAAGAGAAGAAGGACGAAACGAAAGGCGAAGCCGCTGAGCCGGCCGCGTCCAACAAAAACACACTGGCTACTCCTGCTGCCCGCAAACGTGCCCGTGAGCTGGGAATCAGCCTGGATGAGATTTCATCACGTGATCCATTTGGACGGATTCGCCCTGAGGATGTCGAAGAGGCAGCTAAGCCGAAAGAGAAACCTGCCAAACAAGCAAAAGCCGAAAAACAGACGCAGCAGGAAAAAACGGAGTTTGATAAACCAATCGAGCGTGTGAAAATGACGCGCCGCCGCCAGACGATAGCTAACCGGCTGGTCGAAGCACAGCATACATCCGCCATGCTGACCACATTCAATGAAGTGGATATGACAGCTGTCATGCAGCTGCGCAGTGAACGGAAAGATAAATTCCTTGAAAAACATGACGTGAAGCTTGGGTTTATGTCCTTCTTCACAAAAGCAGTCGTCGGTGCACTGAAGGAATTCCCATACATCAATGCAGAAATTCAGGGTAATGAGATCGTATTGAAGAAATTCTACGATGTTGGTATAGCGGTATCAACTGATGATGGCCTGGTCGTACCAGTCGTCCGGGATGCTGATCGGCTGGACTTTGCCGGAATTGAAAGCGAGATAGCCCGTTTAGGCAAAAAAGCCCGCAATAAAGAGCTCAGCCTGGATGAATTGAACGGAGGTTCCTTCACCATCACAAACGGCGGTATTTTTGGATCGCTTGTTTCCACACCGATCCTGAATACACCGCAAGTCGGTATCCTGGGAATGCATGCTATCCAGAAACGCCCGATAGCAATGCCGGATGATACGATTCAGATTCGTCCGATGATGTATCTTGCCTTGTCTTACGATCATCGTATCGTCGATGGAAAGGATGCAGTCCAGTTCCTTGTACGCATCAAGCAATTGCTTGAAGATCCATATGATCTTCTTTTGGAAGGCTGAATTGATTGGAACCACCCTCAAGATGGAGGGTGGTTTTTTTGTGGTCTTTTTTCCACATATCTTTAGTGGCGCTGTGCAAACTACAGATATCCAATTACAGGAGGGGGGCGTCGTCATGGGTTTTTTTAAGCAAAGGAAGAACCAGCCGGTACAAGAGAAAGTCATACGGGAAGATAAGATGCCGCCGCATCGATCCACAGCGTCACTGGAAAAAAATATTCAATACTTGCAGAATGAATTGCGGAATTCAACTGATCTGAAAATACGCTTGCTGCCGGGAAATAAGCAGGCATTGGTTTACATAGATGACATTACGGATTCGGATAAAATGCAGCGTTATATATTCGAGCCGCTATTGAAGACGGATGGCAATATAGCGAAGGTCAAAGACCGGGAAGAAAGCGACGACCTAAATAAAGCAATAACTGCGCTCCTGGAGGGCAAGGCTGTCTATTTGGTGGAGGGAGACTCTGCTTTGTATTTTTTCAATGTCCAGCAGAATGTAGTCAGGGCAATCGATGAGCCGATGAACGAAAAGGTCATCAAGGGTTCGCATGATGGATTCAATGAAGATATCAAGCAGAATATCAATCTGATTCGGCGGCGCATCCAGCATCGCAGTCTAACGATAAAAAAACAGACGGTTGGCGACTATACCGAATCAGAAATCGCCCTGATCTATGTGGATGGAATAGCGAATCCGGAGGTGGTGGAAGAGCTGGAAAAAAGGGTGAAAAGCATCAAAATCGATGCGCTCCTGAGTGCGGGGGCATTCAGTGAATACATCGAGGATCGCAGTTATAGTATCTTTCCGCAATTCTTAAGTACGGAAAGACCGGATAAGACTGTTGCGCAGCTTATGGAGGGGAGAATTGCCATTTTATTTGCGAACAATCCTACTTGCCTGATTGCACCGGTTACATTTTATGCTTTTTATCAATCGCCGGATGATTATAATACCCGCTGGATTGTAGCAACATATATTCGTTTGATTCGCCTTTTCAGTTTCATTCTGGCCATTACGCTGCCATCCTTTTATATTGCCGTTGTCGGCTTCCATTATGAAGTCATTCCGGAAGAATTGATATCGCCAGTATTGGGGGCTATCAGGGACATTGCGTACCCGCCCATAGTCGAGGCTATATTAATGGTGATCGTCATTGAGCTTATCAGGGAATCGGGTATTCGGCTGCCGTCTCCCATTGGTTCGACCATTGGTATTGTAGGTGGTCTGGTTATCGGGGATGCGATTGTGACGGCAGGTTTAGTATCCAATTTGATGGTGATCGTCATTGCCCTCACATCCCTGGCCTCGTTTTTAGTGCCTTCGAATGAAATGAGTGATTCGCTTAGGGTGTTGACGTTCCCGTTGATCATCCTTAGTTCCATTCTCGGATTTATCGGTATCGCTTTCGGTTTGCTGATGGTGCTGATTCACCTTTGCCGGATGGAATCATTGGGGCTTAGCTACTTTACGCCGATACAATTCCGGGATCTAAAAGATACGGTAATACGTGTTCCGCAATTTTTGATGAAGCGCCGTCCAGATCAGGTGGAGTCACCGCGGCCATATATGTCCAATGAACTGGGTGATGATCATGGAGAAAAGTGATGCAAAACAAAAAATTACTTTATCCCAGCTTGGGTATATCTATATCCAGAGTCAAATTGGCGTCGATATCCTGAATTTATCCACTGTCCTGCATAAAGCGGCCGGGCCCGATGGCTGGATCCCATTGCTTATTGGCGGTTTCATTTCCATCATTTTTGTGTTGATGATGATGCATATAAGTAAATGCTATCCAGGTGAAGGTCTATTCGAGGTTCTGAAAAGCAGCTTCGGCAAAGTGTTGGGACGCGCAGCGCAAATCGGCTATTATGTTTATTTTTTGGTTGTGGCAATTTACCTTTTAACTTCTTATGGGGAACTGATCAATCAATGGCTTCTGCCTGAGACGCCGATCATTGTGCTGTATGCGTTACTGGTCATCAGTGCGCTTTATACTATATCGGGCGGTCTCACGCTTATCGCCAAAGTGTTTACCTTTTTCTCTGTCATCCTTTTCTTGCTGTCTGCGCTGTTCTTATTCGGATTCGTGGACGCGAAATTCATTTATTTACTGCCAATAGGACAGGCACCTTTTTCTGCTTATATCGAAGGGATCAGAGTCACCATCTATTCCTTGAGCAGCTATGTATTATTATTATTGTTCGTCCCTTATACAAAGGGATCCCATAAGCAAAAAATAAGGACGGTACTGGGAGCGAACCTGATTGTCAACTTTTTCTATTTATATACGGTGATCGTATCCTTCGCTCATTTCGGGTCGGATCAGATTGAACACATCTCGCAGCCGGTTCTTTATATGCTGAGGACAGCCGATTCTGTCATCATCACCAGAATCGACATTTTTGTACTTGCGATGTGGACCGTATTTGCCATGACAGCTTTCGCTTCGTATCTTTATGCTGCAGAAAGGGCTTTTGCCAATATACCAAAATCGAAGAAGAAAATGCTGATTGTCTATGCTGCTTCCTTCATTGTGATAGCAGTTTCCTATTGGGGCGGGCTTAATGAAAAGAATCTTGGGCACATTATCGATTTTCAGGATAAGATAACCGATTATTTCACCATGTACATCCCGACCTTGTTATTCCTGCTATCCTTCCTGCGCAGAAAAGATAAACCAAAGGGGGCTGCACAATGAAAAAGCTGTGTATCATCTTGCTGAGCTGTACGCTGCTTTTGTCAGGATGCTGGGATACGAGGGAATTCAAAGAAGTGAAGCTTGGGATAACGGCAGCTTACGATTTGTCGGATGATGGGGTTTATACAAATACCATCCTGATACCGAATGTCCAAAATAGTGCACAGGGGCCAGGAGAAGAATCCACGCAATTCCTTACGGCAACCGGAAGTACATCTTCCGAGGCAAGAACGAATATCGACAGACGATTATCCTCTACTTACAGCCCAGCCCAGCTTGATGTTTTACTTTTGGGGGAAAACCTTGCCCGTCAGGATATTTATCCATACGTCGATCCTTATTACCGGGATCCGAGGATGCATCTCGATGCCGTACCGGTGGTGGTGAAGGGGAATGCGCAGCAGGCGCTGAAAGTGGTCCCTGAATCCGAGATTCGTCCGAGCGAATATATAGAAGGAATAGTCGAATCGGAAGTGGAAACCACCAATGCGGTCGAAACCAGTCTGCAAGCGATAGGTTCGGAGCTTTTTGAAGAAGGAGAAGATTTTACCTTGCCGCTTCTGGAAGTCGGGGATGGCGGAAAGACAGTTTCTTATGAAGGAATGGCATTATTCCATGAATCAAGTTATAGCGGTAAGGATATCCCTTTCGATCATACGACTCTTTTTCTGCTGATGAAGCGGATAAAGGGAAAAATAGCTCGAATCACCCTTAAGATCTTTGATGGGGAGAAACAAGCCATCGATGACTATACGACGATAAATATCGAGGATTATTCGAGTGAAATCAAGTCGAAACCAGATAAACAGCATAAAGTCAGGACAGATATCACGCTGGATTTAACGGTAATGATCCAAGAATACCCGCAGGATCATCTCAGCCTGGATAAATTGCCTGAGCTTAAAAAGAATCTGGAGCAGGCATTGACTGATCAGGCCAAGGAAACGATCAGCATCATTCAAGAGGCGAATAGCGATGTATTTGGAATCGGACGCAGCATCTATGGCCATCATCCTGACTATTGGAGCAAGCTTGACTGGGACCGGGATTTCAAAAATATAAAAATTGTGCCGCATATCAATGTGAATGTACGATCGCGCGGAATTTTCAGATAATGAATCACTTTTCTGGAGTTTGTTTAATCAATGTCCGTCTTCCCGCATAAGATAGACTAATTATCTTAAGGGAGGCTGGCGAATGAGTGATTCCAATCATTTTGCAGTGTCGGAAGAAGACTGGTCCCTCCATCGAAAAGGATATGATGATCAAAAGCGGCATCAGGAGAAGGTCCAGGAAGTATTGAAGAACAAATTGCCCGATTTGATCACAGAAGAAAATATTATCATGTCAAATGGGAAGGATCTGATCAAAATACCGATCAGGTCATTGGATGAATACAAAATCCGTTATAGCCAAGACAAGAACAAACATGCCGGTCAAGGAAAAGGCGACAGCAAAGTAGGAGATGTGCTGGGCCGTGCCGGCGGTCAGCAAAAGGCACCTGGCAAGGGACAAGGTGAAGCAGGAGACCAGCCTGGTCAGGATTATTATGAAGCGGAAGTATCTTTTGAGGAACTGGAAGAGAATTTTTACAGCCAGCTGGAGCTGCCGAATCTGGAACAAAAAGATGAACAGCAGATGATCGTGACGGATATTGCCTTTCACGACATCCGCAAGACAGGACTTATCGGTAATATCGACAAAAAAAGGACGATGCTGGAAGCATTCAAGCGCAATGCGCTAAGCGGGAGTGCTTCATTTGCTCCGATTTATCCGGAAGATGTCCGCTATAAGACTTGGGACACGATTGAAAAGCCTGATTCGAAGGCTGTCGTCCTTGCTATGCTTGATACGAGCGGCAGCATGGGGAATTGGGAAAAATATGTGGCAAGAAGCTTCTTCTTTTGGATGACACGTTTCCTCCGGACCAAATATGAAACGGTGGATATTGAGTTCATAGCCCATCATACCGAGGCTAATGTCGTTGACGAAGAGTCCTTTTTCTCGAAAGGGGAAAGCGGCGGTACCATCTGCTCCTCAGCGTATAAGAAAGCATTGGAGCTGATAGATGAAAAGTACCCGCCATCGGCATATAATATTTACCCTTTCCATTTTTCGGATGGTGATAATCTCACTTCCGATAATAGCCGCTGCGTCGGTCTCATCAATCAGCTGCTTGAAAAATCAAGTATGTTCGGGTATGGGGAAGTGAATCAATATAATCGCCATTCCACATTGATGCAAATATTCCGGAAGATGGACCATCCCAAATTCAGATATTATGTCCTGCGTAAGAAAACAGATGTATTCTATGCCATGCAGCGCTTCTTCTCGAACGAGGAAACAGAAGTTTCAGTCTGAACAGCAGTGATTCCACTGTTGTTCTTTTTTGGTTTCTGGAAATAATCCTCCTTGAAAAAGCATATATTGGTCATATGCCAAAAAGCCCTTTCTTTTTTCTAAGATATCCTTTAGGATAGAGAAGGCGATACAATGTTTCGTTTATATTACAAATAAATTACAGATATATTAAATAGAGAAGTGCTTTTAATGGGAAAGGGAAGGATTTACAACATGAAGGAAAAACGGATTCTATTTACGGGGGGCGGCACGGCCGGCCATGTAATCGTGAACGTGGCCCTGATTCCTGTATTCAGACAGGAAGGGTGGAAGATCGATTACATTGGTTCAAAGAATGGAATAGAGCGTGACCTGATTGAGCCGATGGAAGGCGTGACATATCATAGCATTTCCACCGGGAAATTAAGACGTTATATGTCCAAGGAGAATTTCAAGGATCCTTTCAAAGTGATGAAAGGAACACTGCAGGCCTATCGAATCATGGGAAAAGTGAAACCGGATGTCATTTTCTCCAAAGGCGGATTCGTTTCGGTTCCGGTATTATTTGCGTCCTGGCTCCGTCATATTCCGGCTGTCATTCATGAATCGGATATTACACCTGGATTGGCGAATAAGCTTGCGATGCCATTCGCGAAGAAAATCGTGACGACATTTGCTGAAACAGTATCCCATGTCTCTGCCAAAAAAGCGGAATGGGTCGGAGCAGTCGTCCGGGATGAATTGATTCAAGGAAATCGGAGAGTGGGTTTGGAGAATCTCGGCTTTTCACCTGATAAGGCTGTTTTATTGATCATGGGAGGCAGCGGAGGATCCCAAGTAATCAATGAGGCGGTCCGCTCCAGCTTGGACACACTGCTGCAGGAATTCCAGATTATCCACATCTGCGGAAAGAATCAACTGGATGAAACAATCAAGAGAGATGGCTATGTGCAATTTGAATATGTGAACGAAGGTTTGAACGATTTGTTCGCAGCCTCTGATTTCGTCTTGTCACGTGCGGGTTCGAATGCTATCTTTGAATTTTTGGCACTCCGTAAGCCGATGCTTTTGGTGCCATTATCCCGGAAAGCAAGCCGGGGAGATCAGCTGCTTAATGCAAGCTCCTTCAAGAAACAAGGCTATGCCGATGTTTTGGAAGAAGAGGATTTGACAAGTGCTTCCTTGATTCAGCATTTACAGGATCTCAAGGAGCATAAAAACGAAATATTGCGCAGCATGAGTCATTATGAGAGCCAAGAAGCGAAACAACGAGTAATTGAAATCATAAAAGAACACGCAAAAAAAACCAACTGACAATCTGTCAGTTGGTTTTTTCGTATCCGTTACGAACGACAGTCAATTCACCAGTTGCCGGATCGATTACAAGGGCATGGACGGGTACTTGTTTTGGCAGCAAAGGATGATTCGCGATCAGCGATGCACTGTTTTCCACTGATTCCTCTACACTGTTGAATCCATCAAACCATGTATTGGCAATATCCTCACTGGATGATTGACGCAGATATGTTTCGACATCCCCGCCTTGCTGGCCGATTTGTTTCAGCATATCGGAACCATGCAGATGATGCATGCCACAGTCTTTGTGACCGATTACGAATACTTCTTCACCTTTCAAGGCGTGGATCGCCACTAAGATACTTTTCATCGCACTATCGGAAGTGTCGACGAGCATCGCACCTGCGTTTTGGATCATTTTTGCATCGCCATTTTTGAGGTTGAGCGCTTTTGGAAGCAGTTCAAGCAAGCGGGCATCCATACAAGTTAGAATGACAGCTTTCCTGGATGGGAACTTATCTGTTTCATATTTTGCGTATTCTTTATTTTCTACGAATTTTTGGTTATGAACCAAGATCTCATCTAATAACATGGATTACGATACTCCTTTTTAATTATCATCTCTAGTCTACCATATTAGTGCAAATGGTTAACAATTTCTTATTGATTAAATTGTTTGAAAATAACATTGACCTTTTTCGACCGGTATGTATATACTTATTATGCATAAAATTACAATTGGAAGGAGGGACCCAAGATGAACAACCGGAAAATAGCTTTTAACAGCCAATTTCATAGTGGGCGGCCCCTCCTTTATTCGGTATTTTAGAGGTTTGATTTTATCGGGATGGAGTAGTCGCAATTAGCTTGCTGCATACTCCCAACAACGTGTACGCCTGCGGGCGTGCGCGTTTTTTTATGCATAAATGACGGTTTGCTGATACAGGCCGGGATTCCTTTCCGGCTTCTTATCATAACAAGAAAACAAGGAGGAAGCGCTATGCCGAACACACAGACAAAAAAATGGGAGGAAGATTGGAATGATGATGGTTAGCTGAACAGTTTGGACAAATTCGTGAAAGAAGGTGGTGGATAGTATGTTTGATGTTTTGAAGAAGTTGGATTGGTTTTTCCTGAAATATTGGAAGCGATATACGATTGCAATCATCGCACTTATACTGGCCAGCTTGATCGGGCTGATCCCGCCGAAGCTGATCGGTCTCACCATTGATGAGATCAATTATAACTCGCTTACTTCAGAAAGGCTTTGGCAGGTCATCGGTCTGTTCCTGCTGCTTATCGTGCTGCACTATGTCATTTCCTATGTGTGGGATTATACCTTGTTCAGCGGATCTGCGATTCTGGAGAGATTGATGCGTTCCAAGCTGATGGGACACTTTTTCCGTATGACACCTACATTCTTCGATAAGAAAAAAGTGGGGGACCTGATGGCGCAAGGTACGAATGATTTACGTGCCATCTATATGACAAGCGGTTTCGGGGTATTGACGCTGGTGGATTCAAGTATTTTTATGCTCATGATCATTGCAATCATGGGATTTTCGATCAGCTGGGAACTGACGTTGGTCGCCCTTATCCCGATGCCCATCATGGCCATTGTCATGCATAAATATGGAGAGGCTATCAATGAACGCTTCACGGAAGCACAGGAAGCTTTCGGGAACTTGAATAATGAAGTGCTGGAATCGATCCGCGGAGTCCGGGTGACACGGGCATTCGTTCAAGAGCAGCAGGACGAACAGCGGTTTCAGGATATGACGGAGGATGTTTATCGGAAGAATATCAAGGTAGCGAAGATCGATGCATTATTCGAACCAACGATGAAAGTGCTTGTAGGGCTTTCCTACACAATCGGAATCGGCTATGGCGCCTTGCTTGTCTTCCAAAATGAAATCACCCTGGGGAATCTAGTATCGTTCAATATGTATCTTGGAATGCTTATTTGGCCGATGTTTGCTGTAGGTGAATTGATCAATGTCCTGCAGCGGGGGAATGCATCCTTGGATCGTGTCAATATGACGCTTGATTATCCGGCCGATGTAACGGATCCCGAACAGCCTGTGGATCGGCAGAAACCAGGAGATATTGTCTTCGATTCTGTAAGCTTCTGTTATCCGGGCAATGATACGGAGCGCCTCCATGACATCAGCCTCGAGATCAAGCAGGGGACGACACTTGGTGTTGTAGGTAAAACTGGTGCCGGCAAGTCGACATTGTTCAAACAGCTGCTCCGTCAATATCCGCCAGGGGAAGGTCGATTGCTGCTCGGCGGTATACCAATCGAACAGTTTTCCTTGCAGAAGACGCGCAGCTGGATTGGTTATGTACCGCAGGAACAGATCCTTTTCTCGAAAACGATCCGGGAAAATATCCGATATGGCAAACAGGATGCATCCGACGAGGAAATTTTCCGTGTCATGGAGCTCGCTCATTTCCTTACGGATATAAAGAGCCTCCCCGAAGGCCTGGATACAAAAGTGGGTGAAAGCGGGGTCACCCTTTCCGGAGGGCAGAAACAGCGTGTCGCCCTGGCGCGTGCCTTTATCAAGAATCCGGAAATATTGATCCTGGATGATTCCATGAGTGCAGTCGATGGTAAAACCGAAGCCAATATCATTGAGCATTTGAAGAAAGAGCGCCAGGATAAAACGACTATCATCGCAGCTCATCGACTTTCCGCTGTCAAGCATGCCGAACAGATCATCGTGCTGGATGATGGAAGGATCATGGAGCAAGGTACACATGAAGAGCTGCTTGAAGCGGACGGCTGGTATGCAAGCCAGTTTTATTTGCAGCAGCTTGAGGATAAGGGGGGTGTCTCCTCATGAAGAAAGAAACGACGGAACGGCGATTGTTCAATTACGCATTAAGCAATAAGAAAACGATCAATATCGGTCTCATCTGCCTGCTCATTGCTGTCGCGCTCGAGCTGGCAGGCCCGCTGATCGCAGCTCGAATAATCGATCATCACATCCTTGGAATAGAGTCCACTTGGTATGAAGTGGAAAATGAGACGGATCATACAGTCGATTATGCGGGAAAGACTTATATCCGTTCAGATGAGCTCGACTCGAAGGAAGATGCAGTCGGAGAAGCAACCGTCATGCAGATAGGCAGGCATTTTTATTTTGCGGATGGAGCCCTGCCTTTGGAAGGTTCCAAATCCTATGCAGATGGTACAATCACTGTCGATGGTCCGCAAGGGAAAGAAAAGGCAGCGGGCACGAGACTTTCAGCTGCAGAGTTATATGAATTTTTCCGGCCGCAATTCCAGCCGATCATCATCTTGCTCATTGTTTATGCAGGCCTATTATTCATTGCGGCAATATTTCAATTTTGGAAGACTTTCTTGCTGCAGCAAGCTTCCAATAAAATCGTACGCACAATGCGAAATGAAATTTTTGCCCATACACAGCGTGTGCCGATCCATTATTATGTGGACCGGCCGGCAGGGACGATTGTTGCAAGGATCACCAACGATACAGAAGCGATCCGTGATTTATATGAGCGGGTATTGGCTACATTTGTGACAAGTTTCGTTTATATGGGTGGTATCTTTGTCGCGATGTTCGTGCTGAATGCCAAACTGGCTGCCATTTGCTTACTCGTGATTCCGATTTTTTGGGCTTGGATGAAGGTATATAAGTATTTTGGCACGAAATACAATAAAGTCGTCCGAAAAACGGTCAGTGAGATTAACGGCAGTATCAATGAATCGATTCAGGGCATGCCGATCATCCAGGCGTTCAACCGGGAACATAAGACAAAAGAAGAATTCGAAGTGCTGAATACGCGGAATTTCACCTACCAGCGGAAGCTGATGAAATTAAGTGCTTTGACCTCCCATAACTTAGTGACAGTGCTCCGTAACCTGGCTTTCGTCGCATTCATCTGGTATTTCGGAGGTGCTGCTGCAACCGGTGGTTCCATCGTTACAGTGGGAGTGCTCTATGCTTTTGTCGATTACTTGAACCGTTTGTTCAATCCGGTCACGGATGCAGTGAATCAGCTGCCGCTGCTGGAGCAGGCACGGGTTGCTGCAGCTCGTGTATTCCAGCTGCTTGAAGAACCAGGGGAAGATGTGGATTCCCAGGCCAAGCGTGAGAAGAACCGAGGAGAAATCGCTTTTGAGCATGTCAGCTTTGCTTATAATGATAAAGATTATGTGCTGAAAGACCTTAGCTTCCAGATAAAAAGCGGACAGACGGCAGCTTTCGTCGGGCATACAGGTTCCGGCAAAAGCTCGATCATGAATTTATTATTCCGGTTTTATGATCATCAGAAAGGGAGAATAACGATTGATGGTGTGGATACAAAAGAAATGTCACGCCAGCAAGTCCGCAGCAGCATGGGGATTGTGCTGCAGGATCCATTCCTTTTTACAGGTACGATCCTGACGAATGTGACAATGAATAATCCGGCTATTTCGCGCGAAGCGGCCATCGAATCCCTGAAAGCAGTAGGAGCGGAGCCATTCATCTCCAAGCTTCCGAAACAATACGATGAGCCAGTCAAAGAAGGAGGAGCCACCCTTTCCATGGGGGAACGGCAGCTTGTTTCCTTCGCGAGAGCATTGGCCTTCAATCCTTCCATTTTGATATTGGATGAAGCGACTGCCAATATCGACACCGAAACAGAGGCCGTCATCCAGCGAGCTTTGGATGTACTCAAGCAGGGCAGGACAACATTGGTCATCGCCCATCGTCTTTCGACAATCATGCATGCCGATCAGATTTTTGTCCTGGATCACGGGAAGATATTGGAACAAGGCGATCACATGTCCCTACTGGAGAAACAGGGACAATATTATCAGATGTACTTGATGCAGCAGAGCGGTATAAAGCGTTCCGCCGGTTAGTGAAAAAGCCGTCCTGATTATACAGGATGGCTTTTTTATGCGCTTTATTGTTGCAGAGATTTAATTTTTTTGTAATTATTTTGAGAAGCAGCCTTTAAACCGGGTGTTGTATGATAGGCATATTGGTGAAGTATTGGAGTAAGTCATATGTCATATATAAGAATCTCAATTGATTTTAAACGAAATTTACAAATGATTTTAGTGTGTTACACCCGAAAATTACAATTATGTTACGAAAAATATAGAAGGCTGGAGGTGATAGGTCTTGTATCTACGCCAGTCTAATGATCCTAACCGCGGAAAATTAGAAGAACAGATTAAACAAGTGCAGGCCGGAAACACCGAGTTGCAAAATGAGCTGATCGAGAGTTATCAGCCTTTCATTGCAAAATCCGTGTCCGAAGTATGCCGGCGATTCATCGATCCTTCCAAGGATGAAGAATTCAGTATCGGTTTATCCGCTTTCAATGAAGCGATGCTTGCTTATGCGGATGATAAAGGGAGTTCCTTCCTTTCATTTGCCAAGCTGGTGATCAAGCGAAAGACAATCGATTATATCAGGCGGGAGCGGATCCGCCAGCCTGCTGCTTCCTTGGACGAGCTGTATGAAGATGAAAGTGAGAATCCAGGTGAAGTGCAAGCAGCCCAGACAGCTTATGTCCAGGAAACAGAAACTTGGTATCGCCGTGCTGAGATAGAGGAGTATGATAAGAAACTGAAGGAATATAAGCTGTCGTTCCAAGAGCTGATCCAAGTCGCGCCAAAGCATCGCGATGCCAGGGAATCGGCAATCGAAGCAGCAAAGATTCTCCATGCGGATCGAGAGCTTCGGGATTATGTGAATAGAAAGAAGAAAATCCCGATTAAACAGCTAGTCGAAAAGGTATCTGTGAGCAAGAAAACATTGGAAAGGAACAGGAAGTATATTCTCGCCATCTTCATCATTCTTAGCGAGGATTATATTTACCTGAAGGATTATATGAAGGGGGTGAGTTAGTGAAAAGAGGAGTCGTCGTCAAGCAAAGCCGCCGGAGCACAATCGTGCTGACCAGCGAAGGGAATTTCTTGGAGATCGTTGTGAAAGAGCAGGCAGAGATCGGACAAGAAGTCGAATTCAGTGCCCATGAACTAGTCCGTCGTACAAGAATCAGACATTGGACACCGTCCATGAAGAATTTCATGCGTGTGGCCGTATTGGTGCTTGTTTTTGTGCTGGCCTTATTCCCGGTTTATTCCTGGTACAGCGGTAATAAAGCATATGCTTATGTCAGCCTTGATTTCAATCCGAGCATTGAATTGAAGGTCAATAACCGTATGGATGTTATTTCTGCAGCGGCTTTGAATGAAGAGGCAAAAACGGTACTTGCTTCTCTGGATGATTGGGCAGGTGAGCCTGTCGAAGAGGTTGCAGCCAGTATTTTGCGGAAATCGAGTGACTTAGGTCTTTTAACTGACTCGGAAAGCATTATCATAGGTGTCAATTACATAGATACCAAACAGGATGATAAGCAATTGACCAGCATATTGGAGGGATCGGTCAATTCATTCAACAATACATTACATATCGCATCGTTCCAGGTGCCTGATAAAGTGCGCCAGACGGCTCAGGATGAGCATAAATCAATGAATGAAATCATGGCGCAGACCATTCTGGAGGGAGATACATCCTCTTCTGATTCAGCTCTTACACAATCGGATTCAGCCATTATAAAGGATTTTTATAAAGAAGATGTGAAAGAAAAAGGAGCAGAGCAGCAGGATGAGACTTCCAAAGGGTCGGATGATGGGATGGATGCAAATTCTGCCTATGCTGTCGTGAAGCAATCCGTGAAAGAGAGAGAACATACGGATGCTCATTTGGCTGATATACCTGGCGGGGAGCCGAAGGAATCCAATCAGTCGAAAGAAGCAAGAAAACAATTGAAGGAAGAAAAGAAACAAGCGAAAGAAACGGAAAAACAGGCCGGAAAAGCTGAAAAAAAGCAAGGGAAATCGGATGAGAACTCAGCGGTTAGACAAGATAAACAGGCTGCTGAAAAGAAAAGACAAGATAATAAACAAAATAATGCTAATATGAAGAACCAAAAAGAAAATAATGGGAACGGAAATAAACCTCCCGGCAAAGAAAAAGAGAAAGCAAACGGCCATGAAAAACAGGAAAAAAATAAGAAATCCACGCCTCCGGGACATCAAGACAGAAGAAATGAAAATGAAGATCATAAAGGAAAGCAGCCTTCTTCCGAAAAAAACTGAAATCACGGGATGGATTTTGTTCATAATAGGACTACTTGCACAATGGAAAGGGTAATTACAATAAAGAACTTTTCCGATAGAGAGGATAGCTGCTATGTCTGAATTAGATTTGTCGCAGTTTGAGAAAAAAGTCGTTTTACGGAATATCACCGAGTCGGATATCGATCAAATCCTGGATATGCAGAAATTATGTTTTCCTGGCATGGAGCCATGGAAGAAGAGTCACCTGAAAAGTCATATCGATATATTTCCTGAGGGACAGTTCTGCGTGGAATTGGATGGTAAAATCATTGGCAGCTGTTCCAGCTTGATTGTCAATTTTGACGAGTATGATGATCGTCACACTTGGGATGACATTACAGATGAAGGATATATCACGAACCATAATCCGGAGGGTTTCAATTTGTATGGCATCGAGGTCATGGTCCATCCGGAATACCAGGGCATGAAAATCGGGAAGCGCCTTTACGAAGCGCGGAAGGAATTGGCCGCTGAGATGAATTTGAAAAGCATCATCATCGGCGGAAGAATCCCGAATTATCATAAATACAGCCATGAACTAACGCCGCGTCAGTATGTGGAGGAAGTGGAAGCGCAGAACATCTATGATCCTGTGCTGACATTCCAAATGATGAACGGTTTCCGTGTCATGCGGATCAACCGCGATTATTTGCCTGATGATAAGCAATCAGCAACCTTTGCGACCTTGATGGAATGGAATAATATCGAATATCATGCGAAGTCGAAACGGCATTTCAAAACGGCCTATCCTGTACGGATCACGGTCATTCAATACATGATGAAACAAATTGAATCGTTTGAGGAATTCGCGAGGCAAGTGGAGTACTATGTGGACGTTGCCTATGATTTCGGATCGGATTTTGCTGTATTCCCGGAGATTTTCACGACGCAGCTCATGAGTTTCCTCGAAGAAAAAGTACCTTCCAAAGCGGTTCGGAAATTGTCTGAATTCACAGAGCAGTATATCGAATTATTCACAAATCTGGCCGTTCGCTACAATGTCAACATTGTGGGCGGTTCGCATTTTGTGGAAGAGGACGAGCATATTTATAATATCGCCTATCTATTCCGTCGTGACGGAACGATCGAGAAGCAATACAAAATCCATGTCACACCAAATGAGAAAAAGTGGTGGGGGATCCAGCCTGGTGATACGGTGAAGGTTTTCGATACGGATTGCGGGCGCATTGCAATACAGATTTGTTATGACATCGAATTCCCGGAGCTGGCCCGTCATGCCGTGGATCAAGGAGCGAATATCATTTTCGTCCCATTCTGCACAGATGACCGTCAGGGATATTTGCGTGTCAGGTATTGTGCACAGGCCCGAGCTGTGGAGAATCAGGTTTATACTGTGATAGCAGGAACGGTAGGAAACTTGACGCAGGTGGAGAATATGGATATTCAATATGCGCAGTCCGGTATTTTCACACCTTCCGATTTTGAATTCGCTCGTGATGGCATTGTCGGGGAGTGCCCGCCGAATATCGAGACGGTCGTTGTCGGAGATGTCGATTTAGAGATATTGCAGCGGCAGCGAAAAACAGGTACTGTTCGCCATCTGCATGATCGCCGTAAAGATTTATTCGAATTGAGATTCAAGAATTTGGAAAGTGAAACGCCGGAGGACCATTGAAGAAGACTCGAGCCAGTGTGCTCGAGTCTTCTTTTATACATCCAAGGCATATAAAGTTGTATGGCCCAGGGCATGATCGATATATTGGAGCAGTTCTTCGTGTGATTTCACGACAGCATGTTGTTCGGAGGGATAGTGGAATGCGTGCAGGAAAATCTCGATTCGCTTGGAAAGCAAATCATCCTTTGTGCGTACCATAAGGACTAGCAGATCGTCCCACTGGCCCCAGATTGTAAACAACAATGCTTTTTCATAATCCTGTACTTTCATCGCGGTATCCCCTCCTGTCAGGGTACGCTTAGTATTTCTCCATTCTGTAAGAACATTGCTGGCAGATATAAACACTTCTCCATCAGTTTTGAATAGGGTGGAAAAAACCGTACATACTAAGCGCAGAATGGCAAATCAAAGGAGGAAATACCAATGAAAAAATGGAAATTGATCAGCATGGCTGCCCTTGCTGCCATCACACTTACAGCGTGTCAAAACGACAATGACAATGATACTGGCATGGGCAGGGACGGCAATATAGAACCGACACGGTACAATAATACCGATAACAATCTGGTGGACCGCAATACCGATAATACGATGGATGTAGATGATCGCCAAAACAATGGCGATGACCAGCAGCCGCGTTATCAGGTTGCAGATGATGCAGCGAAAAAAGTGGAGGAAGTAAAAGGCGTTGATAATGCTTATGTATTTACAACGGATAATAATGCTTTCGTAGCGGTTGATATGAAAAATGATGATGATAACACAGGCAATAATGGCATGGGTAACACAACGACTGGCGACAACAATGATAATGAAGTGACAGACCAGATGAAGCGCGATGTGGAAAAAGCGGTGAAATCAGTCGATGAAGACATCGACAATGTATACGTATCAGCTGATCCGGATTTCTTGGAAATGGCGGAGGATTACAATAATAAAATTGATGAAGGACAGCCAGTGAAAGGCTTTTTCCTGGAATTCGGCAATATGCTGAATCGCGTCTTCCCGAATAACGAAAGATAATGAAAAGAGGCTCCTGGAACGGAGCCTCTTTTCAATTTGGCTGCTTGGCAAGTGAGGATGCAACTGCCAAAGCCTTTTTGATTGCGCCCTTGCCGACATCATAATGTGTGACAAAACGTACGCTGTATGGATCGAATGCATTTGCCAGTACTTGCTGCTCCTTAAGCAGCTGCACGTACTCATCTGCTGTCATGCCGGTACCTCTGACATCAGCCAATACAATATTCGTTTCCACTTTGTTCAGGATTTCGATTCCGTCGATTTCTGCAAGGCCCTCGGCCAATAACCTGGCGTTATCATGGTCATCTGCGAGACGTTCCACATTCTCGCGCAAGGCGACAAGACCTGGTGCCGCTAATATGCCGGCCTGACGCATTCCGCCGCCCAGGCGCTTCCTCCACTTGCGTGCCTTGCCGATGAATGCTTCAGACCCTGCAAGCACAGAACCTACAGGAGCTCCCAAGCCTTTGGAAAGACAAATCTGGACGGTATCCGTCAATTGGGCGTATTTCGCTACACTGATACCGGTAGCAACGGAGGCATTGAATAATCGCGCACCATCCATATGAATCGGAATCCGATGTTCACGGGCTATTTGGGCTATCACCATCATGTTCTCAATCGGGATGACCGCTCCGCCAGCCTTGTTATGCGTATTCTCCAGGCAAATCAAGCCTGTTTCGGGAAAATGGATATCGTCTTTGCGGATGGCAGCGGCCAGATCCTCTGGACAAATCGCACCGCGTTCTCCCTTCAATGTGCGAGTCTGCACGCCAGCAAAAATGGACGTAGCAGCCCCTTCATAAAGGAAGATATGCGATTCTTCCTCCAAGATGATTTCATTACCGGGGCTGCAATGAGAAAGTACTGCGATTTGATTCCCCTGAGTACCGCTTGGCACGAATAATGCGGCTTCCTTTCCAAGTAAATCGGCAACCGTTTCCTCTAACTCATTTACAGCTGGGTCCTCTCCATAGACATCATCTCCGACTTCTGCTTCAAAAGCAGCCCTTCGCATCGCTTCAGATGGCTTGGTGACCGTATCGCTACGCAGATCGATCATGGCGAACACTCCTCTCTCCATCCTATTATATAGTATGAATTTATAACATTTCCACTATTTTTATAGTTCTGCTGCCGCTTATTCATGAATGAAGGAAAATATAACTGACATCGGATATTTTCATTGAATAAACTAGGGTACTATGGTATTCTTCATTCATAAACTCCATAATTCTTATTCGTTTACTCGGATATTGATGGGATTATACATGAGGTGATGATATGGGCCGCGAATTTATCGATATGTTCGATGAATGGGCAGAGACGTATGATGATACGGTTACTGGTCAGGATCCGCAATATAAAGAAGTATTTGATAAATATAATGAAATCCTGCAGACGGTTGCCGATGCTGCAGAAGGATATACATTGGAATTCGGTGTCGGAACAGGTAATCTCTCCGAGAAACTGTTAGCCAAAGGACTGGATGTAACGGGTATCGAACCGTCCAAGGAGATGCGAGAGCATGCATCCCGGAAATTCCCGCAGCTGAAGCTGGTGGATGGCGATTTTCTCTCGTTCCCGGATCCAGGTCATGAGATTGATACCATCGTCAGTACATGGGCCTTCCATCATCTGACGGACGAGGAGAAGGAGCAGGCGGTCTCCGCCTATGTAAAGCTTTTATCCGATGGAGGGAAAATCATCTTTGCCGATACAGTTTTCTCCAGTGCAGAGGGACGCAGCAGACTGATCCAGGAAGAGAAGGATAAAGGCTATGACAGGCTTGTCCGCGACTTGACAACCGAATATTATACGACGATGGAAGTCCTTCGAAACATTTTCCAAACACAAGGATTTCATGTTACATTTAAGCAAATGAACCGCTTCGTTTACTTGATCACGGCAGAAAAAGCATAAGGGGAGAAACAAACATGACAAAGAAAATGAATGTAGAAAGCTTTAATCTTGATCATACGAAAGTAGCTGCGCCGTATGTCCGGTTAGTCGGTATCACAGATGGCATACATGGCGATAAAGTATACAAATATGATATCCGTTTCAAGCAGCCGAACAAAGAGCATATGGAAATGCCCGGACTTCATTCCCTGGAGCATTTGATGGCTGAGAATATCCGCAACCATATCGATAATATCCTTGATATCGGTCCGATGGGATGTCAGACGGGATTTTATGTATCCATCTTGAATAATGACAGCTATGATGAGATTCTCGAGGCTTTGGAAAAGACATTGCAAGATGTGCTGGATGCGACGGAAGTACCGGCATGCAACGAGGTGCAATGCGGCTGGGCAGCTAACCACAGTCTTGAGGGTGCACAGGAGATTGCCAAGGAAATGCTTTCCAAAAAAGATGAATGGCGTCAAGTTTTCGCTGAATAGAGGGAGAAAATGGCTGTTTATAATGCAGTACATGAACTGATAGGGAATACACCGATTGTGCAAATAACGAACTTTTCTCTGCCGGAGGGAGTTCGTTTATTTGCGAAGCTTGAGTTTTATAATCCTGGAGGCAGTGTGAAGGATCGGCTGGGAGTCAATTTGATCGATGATGCATTCCGTTCAGGTAAGCTCAAGGAAAATGGGACGATCATCGAGCCGACCGCAGGCAATACCGGTATTGGGATTGCGCTGGCAGCCTTGAAGAGGAATGTTTCCGTCATCTTTTGTGTTCCGGAGAAATTCAGCCAGGAAAAACAAGAGCTGATGAGGGCGCTTGGAGCGAAAGTGATCAATACACCGACATCTGAAGGGATGACTGGTGCAATCAAAAAGGCCAAAGAGCTGCTGGATGAAATTCCTGGCAGCTATTGCCCGCAGCAATTTGCCAACCCGGCGAATCCAGAAACTTATTATAAAACACTCGGTCCGGAAATATGGCGCGACCTTGAGGGGGATGTCGATATTTTCGTTGCCGGAGGCGGGACAGGCGGAACGTTCATGGGAACCGCGCGTTACCTGAAGGATCAAAAGCCTGATGTGAAAACGGTGATCGTCGAGCCGGAGGGTTCCATCCTGAACGGAGGCGAACCTGGATCGCACCGTACGGAAGGGATAGGCATGGAGTTTTTGCCTGATTATATGGATACTGCTTATTTTGACGCAATCCATACGATCACGGATGACGATGCATTTCATTATGTAAAGGAACTGGCTGCCAAAGAAGGGCTGCTTGTCGGGAGTTCTTCGGGATCTGCTTTTTGTGCAGCGCTTAAAGAAGCAGAAAATGCGAAGCCCGGGACGACGATTGTGACGATCTTCCCCGACAGCAGCGAACGATACCTCAGCCAGCGGATATATCAAGGAGGATTAGGATGAGAAGAAAGACGAAAATGATTCACGGCGGAATTACATCGGATGAGAAGACGGGGGCGGTAAGTGTTCCTATCTACCAAGTAAGCACATATAAACAACCCGGACCTGGTGAACATACAGGCTATGAATATTCCCGTACAGGCAACCCGACCCGTCATGCGCTGGAAGAAACCATTGCTGCTTTGGAAAACGGGAAAGCCGGTTTTGCTTTCAGTTCCGGTATGGCAGCAATAACTTCTGTGATGATGCTGTTTGAATCAGGCAGTCATATTGTCATGACGGATGATGTGTACGGAGGCAGCTACCGTCTGGCAACAAAAGTGCTCACTCGCTATCAGCTGGGTCACACGTTTGTTGACACAAGCTCACCGGAAGCTGTTGAACAAGCGATAACCCCAGAGACGAAAGCCATCTATGTCGAGACACCGACCAATCCATTATTGAAAATCACGGATATCAAAAAGATGGCAGAGATTGCGAAAAAGCATGACTTGCTGCTGATTGTCGATAATACCTTTGCAACGCCTTATTGGCAAAATCCGATCGATCTTGGTGCAGATATCGTCCTTCATAGTGCGACGAAATATATCGGTGGGCATAGCGACGTCGTATCGGGACTTGTTGTCGTCAATGATGACAAACTGGCCGAAGAGCTGCACTTCATTCAAAATTCAGCTGGTGCCGTACTCGGACCGCAGGACAGCTGGCTGCTTCTTCGCGGAATCAAGACACTTGGTATCCGCATGGAAGCAATCGAAAAGAATAGTGCCAAGCTGATCGAATTCTTGAAAGCACATCCGGGAGTGAGCACAATCTATTATCCAGGGCTGCCCGAGCATAAAGGCCACGATATTGCTGCCAGTCAAGCCGAGGGCTTTGGCGGTATGATCTCCTTTGATGTCGGCAGTGCGCAAAAGGCGGATCAAGTGCTTCGTAAGACGAAATACTTCGTTTTGGCGGAAAGCCTTGGTGCCGTTGAGAGTCTCATTTCCCTTCCTGCCAAGATGACACATGCATCCATACCGCAGGAGCGCAGGGCTGAACTCGGAATTACGGATGGTTTGATCCGAATCAGTGTCGGAATCGAAGATAGTGAAGATTTGATTGAAGATTTGAAGCAAGCGATGGAAGATTGAAGAAAGCCAGTCCCGATCATGGGGCTGGCTTTCTTCTTAGTATTTGTTCTTCTTCCGGAATCCTGAGAACTGCCCGGAAGGAACGGGGATGCTCAGCAAATTCCTTTTGTTCCAGACGGTTGATGACTGCTTTGGCAACACCTTTGACGCTGGCAGGATTTTGTCCGGTGATCACCCGGTCGTCTGCTTCCACATGCCCTTTGAATGGAATGGCGTCTTTACGATAAGTAAGGGCGCGTATTTTCAGGTTTTCCTCCAGGGAATAGGGAATTTCATGCTTGTTCAGACTGATTGCTTCTTCCCGGTCGGAATAACCAGTCACGGTTTTATCCTGCAGCAGATAAGAACCATCGGAAAGCTTGACATGGAGCAAGGCTGCCGGGCCATGGCAGACGGCAGCGACAATTCCGCCGTTTTCATAAATAGCTCCCGTAAGCTGCTGCAGCTCTTTATTTTCAGGAAAATCCCACATCGTACCGTGACCTCCGGTGAAGTAAATGGCGTCATAATCAGATGCATTCACTTCGCCCGGCGAGAGGCTGTGCTCCAGCAATCTCCTGAAACCGGGAGCCCGGTAATACTTGCGCAGCTTGTGGCTTTTGAACAAACCTATGAGGCTGCGGTGATCCAGCGGGATTTCCCCACCTTTTGGACTGATGACCGTCATGATATGACGATGCTTCAGCTTATCATAAAAATTCGTCAGCTCGCTGAACCAAAGTCCTGTTGTATGGGGTGTCTGTTTCAGGCTGTCATGGTTTGTGGCGACAATCAACACATTGCCCATCATTCTCCTCCTGACATAGCTTGATATTTCCTTTTTAGTTTCCACCAGCAAGTACAAGCTAAACAAGAAACAGTCGATTTGTGCTACACTAGTAAGAAAAGAAAGGATGGCGCTTATGACGAATCAAGTTGTCGCTTATTTACAGGAAAATCGGGAGAAATTGCTGGAGAAGCTATATGCATATCTGCGTATCCCGAGTATTAGCACAGACAGTACATATAAAGAAGATGTTGCAAGGACAGCTGCCTTCACGGCTGATTATTTGAAGGAAATCGGTTTTGATAAGGTAACCATCCAGGAGACAGAACGACACCCCATCGTAACAGGTGAATGGCTGGGGGCTGGGCCCGATAAACCGACTGCACTTTTCTATGGCCATTATGATGTACAGCCTGCAGATCCTCTTCCGCTTTGGGATAGCGAACCATTCGAACCGACGGAAAGGAATGGCCGCATTTATGCTCGCGGCGTGAGTGATGACAAGGGACAGGTATTCATGCATCTGGCCGTTTTCGAAGCGTTCATGAAAACAGAAGGAGCCTTGCCGATCAATGTGAAAGTATGCATCGAGGGCGAAGAAGAAATCGGAAGCACGAATTTGCATGCGGTATTGCATGAGCAGACCGAACAATTCCAAGCGGATTTTGCCATCATCAGTGATTCAGGGATGGTTGACGCAGGGCAGCCAACCATGCTCTATGGCTTGAAAGGTGCAGCTGCACTTGAATTCTCCGTTTACGGGCCAGATCGTGACTTGCATTCCGGTATGTATGGCGGTGCCGTCCGCAATCCCCTGCAGGCCATGGCTCATATCCTGAGTTCCTTGAAGGATGAAGAAGAAGTCGTCCAAGTGGAAGGCTTCTATGATGGCGTGGAGGAACTGCCGGAAGAAGAGCGTAATCTGATGGCACAAGCACCAGGGGAGGACTTTGCCCAGACTGTCGGTGTACCAGAAGCAGTATCCGAGAAAGGATACACCGCCAAAGAGCATACGATGGCCCGCCCGACGCTGGAGATCAACGGCATGTATGGCGGTTATCAAGGAGAAGGTACGAAAACGATCATCCCGGCTCAAGCGACTGCGAAAATCACCAGCCGCCTGGTACCTGGTCAGGATCCGGTTGATATCGTGGAAAAAATCACGGCTCATATCAAGAAGCATGCGCCTGCTGGCGTGCGGGTCGAGGTAAGGCCGGAGCCGTTCAAAGCGAAGGCATATAAAGTCGATCCGAATCATCCGCTGATCCAAAAAGCAGCCCAGAGCCTGACCCAGGCATTCGGCAAGGAAACCGTCTTCGTCCGTATGGGCGGATCTATTCCAGTTGTTGAGTGGATTGATACCGTATATGAAATGCCGGTAGTATTACTTGGCTTCGGTACACCGGAAGATCGACTCCATTCCCCGAATGAGAGCTTCCCATTGGAAAGCTTTGATAAAGGGATGGAAACACTTGTGTATTATTATCAGAAAGTAAGTGAATAAGCTTTTTGAATGAATCCGGTCTGCGGAAAAAGGGGGAATCCTTTTCCGCGGACTGGATTTTTTTATGCCTGAAGAGGAGCGGTGGCAGGGCGCCCAGCTGGATTCATAATAACCAACCTAAGGAAGTAAGAGAAAAGAAAAGAAAATGCCTATATTCCAGGACGGGATTACGGTTGCAGGCAGCAATGAAAATTGATATTCCGGAGCATCGGATCCATGTAATGAGGAATGAAAGAGCGATCATCAGGGTTTTGCATAACCTTGTATCAAACGCAATTTCCTATGGAGCTGATGGGAAACTGATTGGCCTGAGGTTGAGCAGGGAAGATGATACAGCTTTTATAGAAGTCTGTGATAAGGGCAAAGGCACAAGTGAATCCCAGCAGTATCGGGTGTTTGAACGGATGCATACGATGGAGGACTCAAGGAATAAGCATTATCAAGGAAGCGGATTGGGATGGACGATCCCGAAAAGACTGGTTGGGCAGATGGATGGATCCATTTCATTACAAAGCATTCCGTACGTAAAGACGATTTTCAGAGCCGGATTGAAATGCATGAATTAAAGACTCAGACAGTACAGCTTCTGCTGCAAAAAGGGGCGGATGAAGAGTCTTTTTTCCGTATTGCTGGCATATGTATGAGTACTATTACGTACAAAGGGGAGAAAGCCCGTGCTGCAATCCGAACATATCGCATTGGAAAGGGCTATTGGGGAAATAACGGAAATTGCCAAAGGCTTTGGTCTGGATTTCTACCCGATGCGCTACGAAATCTGTCCTGCTGACATCATTTATACATTCGGTGCTTATGGTATGCCGACAAGGTTCACGCATTGGAGCTTCGGGAAGCAATTTCATAAGATGAAGCTGCAATATGATCTGGGCTTGAGTAAGATTTACGAGCTGGTGATCAATTCCAACCCTTGCTATGCCTTTTTACTGAACTCGAACAGCCTTGTTCAAAACAAATTGATCGTTGCCCACGTGCTTGCTCATTGTGATTTCTTTAAAAACAATGTCCGGTTCCAAAATACGAATCGGAATATGGTCGATAGCATGGCGGCTACAGCCGAACGAATTGCCGCTTATGAAAAGCAATTCGGGCAGAAAGAAGTGGAAGACTTCCTTGATGCCGTCCTGGCAATACAGGAGCATATCGATCCGTCGCTATTGAGGCCGAAGCTTGGATGGGAAATTGACGAGGAAGAGACAGAAGAGAGTACGGAAAAGACAACTGAGTATGATGATTTATGGTTTGTGGATCGGGGTAGATCAAAAGAGAAGAAGGAACGAAAAAAGAAAGCATTCCCGCCGCGGCCCGAAAAAGATATCCTCTTGTTCATCGAAGAGTACAGCCGGACCTTGGAAGATTGGCAGCGGGACATCCTGACAATGATGCGGGAGGAAATGCTGTATTTTTGGCCGCAGCTGGAGACGAAGATCATGAATGAGGGATGGGCTTCCTATTGGCATGCTCGTATTCTTCGCGAGCTGGATCTGACAAGTGATGAAGCAATCGAATATGCCAAGCTTAACGCAGGTGTCGTCCAGCCTTCCCCGACCCAGATCAACCCGTATTATCTCGGCATCAAAATCTTTGAAGACATCGAGGAGCGGTTTGATAATCCGACAGAAGAAATGAAACGGTATGGTGTGAAGCCGGGCTCCGGCAGGGAAAAAATGTTCGAAGTGCGGGAAATCGAGTCCGATATCTCATTCTTGCGTAATTACCTGACAAAGGATCTCGTGCATCGGGAAGATATGTATCTGTTCCAGAAACAAGGCAATGAATATAAAATCACCGATAAGGACTGGGAAGAGGTCCGCGATCAGCTGATCACGATGCGGGTCAATGGAGGATTCCCTTATCTGACCGTCACAGACGGCGACTATATGTCCAATGGCGAGTTATACCTGAAGCATCATTATGAAGGGGTCGAGCTGGATTTGACATATCTGGAGCGGACGCTGCCTTACTTTTATCAGCTCTGGGGGAGATTCGTCCATCTGGAAACGGTCATCGAGGGCAAAAACGTCCTGTTCAGCTATGAAGGAAAGCGTGTATTGAAAAAATATCTTTAAAAAAACGGGCAAACGCCCGTTTTTTATATTGCCTTCAATTCTTTTGTGCCGAACCATTCATGTCTGTTGTCCGATACCCATTTGTAGAGGGCTTCCAAGTACGGATCAAGAAATGGCAGATGCAAGATCCAGCCCAAGACAGCCGTTAGGGGAAGCAGGGTCAATATCTTTTTGACAGTTTCATGACCTTTGTAAATATCACCTTTGAAAGACATCATATGGATACGGTCATACACATCTCCTTTGGCAAGGAAACGGAAGCGCTCGTAGTTCTCGATATTCTGTACCGGGATCCATTTTACGTTATCCAGCCAATCCAGTTTTTGGATCACTTGCTTTGCAGTGGAACAAAGGGGGCAGCTTGCGTCGAAAAATACAATATGCTTCATCACACATTCTCCTCTCGTTTACTACATAGCCCGTCCAGCATGATGTTAAACAAAGAAGTATCACCAGACTACACAGCTAAAGTTTATCATATTTCTGGGCGATTATCCCAGCGTCAGGAAGTTTGCTATACTGGTTCACAGATACTTCTGAAAAAGGAGGAGAAGCGTTGGAGCACTTTACGGAGGAAGTGATACGCATCATAAAATCAATACCAGAAGGAAAAGTCATGACCTATGGCCAAATCGGTAAAGCTGCAGGAAAAGCGCGAGCTGCCAGGCAAGTATCCAGGATACTGCATAGCATGAGCAAAAAATATGACCTGCCATGGCATCGTGTCATAAGTGCAGACGGCAGATTGAAGATAAGAGATGATGAGACAAGGAATGAACAGCAGGAGAGGCTTTATGAGGAAGGTTTGGAAATCTTGGACGGTCGTGTCGATTTGGAGGAGTATCGCTATGAACCCAAAATGGGAGAAGGAAATTCGGTTCAGTAAGGAAGTCGGGCTATGCTCAAAACAGAAGAAGATATAGTGGATGCAATCAAACAGGATGCATGGATGATGGAAGTGCTTGAAGCTGCAGCAACACTGCTTCTTCCGGATCATTGCATCAGTGCTGGTTTTGTAAGGTCAAAGGTCTGGGATGTGCAGCATGGAAATACAATTCGGACGCCGCTTGCGGATGTGGATGTCGTTTATTTTGATGCATCAGATATAGATGAAGCGACAGAAAAAAGATACGAAAACGAGCTCAGGCACATGATGCCTTCTGTACCATGGTCAGTCAAAAACCAGGCAAGGATGCATGAAATCAATGGAATGCCAGCCTTCCGGAATACGGCGCATGCAATCGCCTGTTATCCGGAAACAGCTACAAGCATTGGAGTCAGCCTGAAACAAGACAAACTATATTTGTTTGCTCCATATGGAGTGGCTGATTTGCTCGCTTGCCGTGTTGTGCCGACCCCCTTGTATGCAGCAGGGACAAGCTACCATTCTCTCTTTTTGAAAAGAGTCAGGCAGAAGGATTGGCACCAGCAATGGACGCAGGTGAAAATGGAGGGGGATGTGTTATGAACAATGTCAGAATCAGGCCGCCGAGAAAAGAGGATGGCCCCATTCTATGGAAATTGAAATACGGGGAAAGGGACCCGGAATGGAAGAAATGGGACGCACCATATTTTCCTTTGGTGCATCTGAGTAAGGAGGAATTCTTGGCAAGCTATCGATTCGGAGATGATTCACCCGAAAAATGGATGATAGAAGCAGATGGAATCATTATTGGTACAGTCAGTTATTACTGGGAGCATGAGCCTTCCAGATGGCTTGAGATGGGTATCGTAATTTATGATCCCGCCTATTGGAACGGTGGATATGGGACGGCAGCACTCAAGCATTGGATCACCCATCTGTTCGACAGCATGCCGCTGGTGCGGGTGGGCTATACGACTTGGTCCGGGAACGATCGGATGATCCGTCTCGGAGAGAAGCTGGGGATGACGATGGAGGCGCGGATGAGGAAATGCAGATATTTTGATGGGAAGTACTATGATTCGATCCGAATGGGACTGCTTCGGGAAGAGTGGGACCAAGTGAAGGACTGAACAATTTGTAGTAATTATTTCTTTACAATCTTTTTTATAAATACCCCTTTCATCCTTGTCCAAACATGTTACACTATGCTTAGTAAATTCTTTGTAAATAAATTTACCTAAACTATGTATAACACTCTATGCTGGGGGAAATGGCACTGTGAGTATGACGTTACAAACTTATTGGAATAGTCGTTTTGAAGCAGGGGACATTTGGGGAACGGAAGCAACACCATCAGCTGTGATGGCTTATCCATATTTTGCAGCGTATCAGGCAAAACAGTTGTTTGTACCAGGCTGCGGATATGGGAGGAACAGCAACTTCTTCGGGGAATATTCCTTCGAAGTGACGGCTTGTGATATTTCGGAAGTAGCAATAGAGAGGGCAAGCAGCTATGCGAAGGCTGCCGGTTTGTCCAATGTGAATCATTTTGTCGGGGATTATTTGAATTTGCCTTATCCATCGACGGAAAGATTCGACGGCATTTATCTATCGAATATACTTCATATGTATACGGAAGAAGAAAGAGAACACTTACTTCATCACTTCACTTCCTTGCTGCGCAAGGATGGATTGTTGATTTTCTCTTGTCTTTCAGCAAGGGATGAGAAACTGTATGGTGCAGGAGTCGAAATAGAAAAGGATACATTCCTCGTGCAAGACCGGATTGCGCATTTCTTCCAAGAAGAAGAATTATATGCGCTGCTTGAGGAGAAGTACCAGGTTGTCGAGATGACACTTCACAAACAGCGAGTGGATTTCGAAGCCGGTGCGGAACAGGATGCACAGCTTTGGTTCGTCGTTGCAAAGAAAAAATAAAAGCACAGTCCCGAATGAGGGGCTGTGCTTATTTTCATATCTTGGTATTCTTTTTCTTGGCACGCTGTTCCAGCTGGCTTTTCGGCTCCTGGTTGGCGGCATCCTCTGTCAATCCTTGTCTGTTTACGCTTACAGCCGCTTTTTCATTACGGCTTTTTTTTCTGCTCATTACCAATCACCTCCTGATTAGTATGGCGATAGTCCTGATTTTTATTAAAAAATTGATGTATATTGTTATTGGAAGCTAGGCTACTTTATAATTAGTATCGTACATTCAACTAGCTATCCAACAGGAGAGAAAAATATATGAAAAATAGGTATGTTGTCATCTTGGCATGTTTAGCGGCTGTATCTCTTGTTTTGGCGATTTTGACCTACCAGAATCGTTCCGATGATTTACGGGCGGAATCAGACATATCAATGAGGAAGGAAGAGATTTCCGATAAAGAGGGGGTGCCTGAAATATCCGCGGTAGAGGATGGTCCTTTGGATGTGCCGCTTCTCAATCAGATGGACGCCCCACGGCTTTATAATGGCTGTGAAGTCACCAGCTTGGCAATGATTCTGCAGTATGCAGGTTATGATGTGACGAAGAACGATTTGGCAGATATGATTGCATATGTACCGCTGAATTATGACAACGGGCAGCACGGTGATCCAAATGAGGGCTTTGTCGGGGATATGCAGAATGGACCTGGACTTGGTGTTTATCATGAGCCTGTCATGGATGTTGCCAAAGAGGTTGCAGGGGATAAGGCAGTCGATGTGACTGGAAAATCTGTCGAAGAAGCTATCTACAATCCCTTGGATGATGGCAAGCCGGTGTGGATCATTACAACTTCCAGCTTCGCCCCTGCGGGTGATATGGAATCGTGGGATACGCCTAATGGACAAGTCGATGTAACTTATAGTGTCCATAGTGTCGCGGTTACCGGCTATACAGATGATACGGTATTCCTCAATAATCCATATGGACAGAAGAACCAGGAAGTGGATCGGGAAAATTTCGAAAAAGCTTGGGAACAGCTTGGCAGCCAGGCAATCTATATAAATGATTGAGAAAAGCACATCTCACTGTGCTTTTTTTGCGTCTTTGGAAAGGGCAGGCTACAATGGTAGCAGAGCGGAGGTGCAGAAATGAATCTTGAACCGATACCGGATCATATTGACAAAGGACTGCGGCTATTGTTCATCGGCTTCAATCCAAGTGTTCGTTCAGCTGAAACCGGTCATCATTATGCAAATCGCAACAATCGTTTTTGGAATATATTGTATCAGGCGGGTATAACCGAACGGAAATTTGAAGCTTTCGAGGATCGAGATCTGCTGCAAAGAGGCATCGGGTTCACCAATATCGTAGCCAGGCCTACCAAGGCAGCAGCGGATATCACCAAGGAGGAATACATAGAAGGGGCGCGGCTGCTCCGTGATAAATTGGAATATTTTCGCCCGAAGGTGGCATGCTTTGTCGGCAAAGGTGTCTACCAGCAATACAGCAAGGTGAAACAAGCGGGCTGGGGCGTCCAGGCAGCTCCCGTAACACAAGGGGTAGTCGAATTTGTTGCACCGTCTTCCAGCGGACTTGTACGTATGCCGATGAAGGAGATAGTCGGAATCTATGCAGGGATACCAGCGATTTTACAGGAATTGGAGGAGAAAAAATGAAAACAGCAGTAGTGACTGGTGCTTCCCGAGGTTTGGGGGAGGCGATCGCGAAACGATTAATGGATAAAGGGATGCAAGTGATCGGTGTGGCGAGGGGAAATAACGAAGCCCTTGCTTCCTATGAAGGGGGAGGGGATGCAAGTTATACGTATCGATTTGGTGACTTGCAGGACACATCTGCCAGTGCGAAGCTTTTCGAGGAGATGGCAGCGGATATTTTTCCAAAAGCTGATGATACGGTCTATTTGATCAACAATGCAGGGGTAGTCGGTCCGATTGCGACCGCTGATGCTTATGGCTTGGAGGAATTGGAAACGCATATGGCCATCAACTTGACATCCCCGATCCTTGCTTGTTCGATTTTTCTCAAGTATGCCAAAAAATACGAAGTGCCACTTGTGATCGTCAATGTCACTTCAGGTGCAGCGGAACGTTCCGTGCACGGCTGGAGTGCTTACAGTACATCGAAAGCCGGCCTTAATCGCTATACGGAAACAGTGGCCCTCGAGGAAGCAGAAGCTGGTACCGGTAATATTGCCATTGCTTATAATCCCGGCATCATGGATACGGACATGCAAGCAGATATTCGTTCCAGCGAACCGGAGCAATTCCAGGATGTCCAGAAGTTCCGGGATTATGTGACAAATAAATCATTAAGAAATCCGATGTTTGTGGCAGGCGTGCTCGCGGACATCCTCACTGGGGAAAAAATCGAAAATGGTAAAAGATATGCAGTGAAGGATTATGTTTGAGCCGGAGTAGGTATTTGCCCTTTCCTTTTTGGGTTCTGCACATACACTGCAGTATCCTGTAGGAAAAGGGGGAAACAAAATGTCTAAAGGAAATGAAGGCGGCTTCGGCTTCGCATTTTTGGTTGTATTGTTCATCCTTTTGATCATTGTCGGTTCATCTTATGTAGGTGGCGATCATGGCTACGGCTATGGGCATGGCTATCACTATTAATTCATAAACGAAGAAGCTTTGCACAAATTCCGTGCAAAGCTTCTTTTCATCTGGTCAGCGTTGTACGGTCGGCTGATTTCAGTAATCGGCTGACAATGTAGAGCAAGAGAGCGATAAGCCCTCCGATGTATAACATCGTGAACAGCAGGGAGATCAGCATCTGCGTTTGAAGAACAAATAAAAGAGCAATCAGAAAACCCATGGAGCCTACAGAGAGAACGAGGGCAACCAGGCTTGCCAATCTGTTTTGGAACAGCTCCGTTTCCTCTGTCCAGCCAAGCTTTGGATACAGCAGATCACTCAGCATACCGATGATAGTCACGGCAGCATTGATAAGCAGCGCAAGGAATGCCCAAAGCAATGCTTCTCCAATATTCAACTGCAGGACGGGGATCGCTATCACGAACAGCACAGCGATCGGCAGCAGATTAATCAGGAATGCAGCCTGTAATTTGGCCAAGACGATCTGCTTCATGCTTAATGGCAGGAATAGATGGGCTTCCCAGCTTTGACCGTCTTTTGAAAAGCTGACGATACTGATTGGATTGAGGCCGATCGAAAATATATTTGCAGCTAAAATGATGACAAATAGCATACTGCCATCCATATCCTGCACCAAAGCGGCAGCATTGCTGAAATCCCCCATGAAGAAAATCACAAGCAGCAGTGCTGGCATGAGAAGTGCCCCGGCCACACATTGCAAAAAGAAAGTAGGCGTCCGGAATATGGTCTGGATTTCTTTTGTGCGATACGCATGGATGATCGATCGCTGCTTTCTGGATATCCCTTTACCGCTGAATACCTTGCCGGAGCCTGTGTTCAGCCCCAATGCTCCCTTCAGGTAGAATTTTTGGGCAGCCGCATAGAAAAGCACAGCCGCTAGAAATGCCGATAATAATACAGTGACAAAGAAAAGCAAGCGTTGCAAGGAGTCAGATGAAGTCAGTAAGTTCGTCATCAGCGTGGCAGGTGGATAGTATTGCGTCGCCACTTGAAGCAAGCCGCCTTTTTCTGAGCTGGCTGCAATCATCTGGGCAATTTTATCCGGGTCAGTCTGTAAACGCAAAACTACGTTCAGTAAGATGAGCAGAGCAAAGCCGATGATTCCGCCGATTATTTTACTGCGGTCCTTATTCGTACCTTTGTTGATAAACTGTATCGCGAACATGACAACTGCCGCTGCCAGCGCGTAAGGAATGAGCGGGATCAGCAAAAACAGCAGTATGGCATAGAAAAAATACATGAAATCCGCACTGGAAAGCAATCCATAATAAATGCTGACAGGCAAGTAGGAAGCAGCAGAAATCAAATATACATAAAGGAGCGGATTCAAGGATTTCGCGATCAGAAGCTGATACGAGTGCACCGGAAAATGAAGGAAGGAAGTGATATCTTCCGTGAAATAGAATGTGTTCATGATCAGTATCAGAGATAGGATAAACACAATGAAAAAATTCATGAGGAATAGTGCTCCCAGTATGACATCGGTGTTTCCCGATGGTTCGAGCAAAGCATACATCGTTTCGATGACCTGCAGCATGAATCCTCCGAAAGTCACACCGATGACGAGCAACCCGAATAACCCGACTATCAGGCCGATCACCACGCTTGGCTTTCTGAATACGTTGGCATATTGCATTTTCAGCTGAATACGAGTAAGTGCAATGATCGGTTTATGCATCCTGTGTCAACTCCAGGAAAATATGCTCCAAGCTATCATCAGACTGGAATCTCTCCCGCATTTCCGGTAGAGTTCCCTGGAACAGAAGCTCGCCTTTACGGATGATGGCCACCTCATCACAAAGCTGTTCCACAACCTCCAGGACATGTGAGGAGAAAAAGACGGTATGTCCGTTCGCTGCATGCTGACGCATCAGTTCCTTTAGCTGATAGGAGGATTTTGGATCCAATCCTGTCATCGGTTCATCAAGGATCCAGACAGAAGGCTGCTGGACAAGCATACCGGTTATGAACAGCTTCTGCCGCATACCATGCGAATATGTCTTGATTTGATCCCCCAATGCCTCATAAATACTGAACATTTTTGCGTACCGCTCAATTCTTTCTGTCCGTATGTCCGGTGCAATGCCATAAATATCACCAATGAAGTGAAGATAATCAAGGCCATTGAGACGCAGGAAAAGATCGGGGCTATCAGGAACATAACCGAATTCTTTTTTTGCGGCGATGGTGTCTGACGTAATATCTTTGCCATTGATGGTGATCGATCCGGATTCAATCGGCAGGATTCCGGTAATCATTTTGATCGTAGTTGATTTGCCGGCTCCATTCGGACCAAGGAAGGCAAAAATCTTTCCGCTTGGAACTGTCAGGCTGATGTCGTTCACGGCAATTTTATTTCCATATTGTTTATGTACATGGTCGATTTGTATCACTGGACAACCTCCTTGTATGTTACTTCCATTCTGGTCGTTATTTGCCAAATATTCAAGGGGGATTTATATAAAAAAGCCAATACCCTCACTGCATATAATACGCCTACTCCCAATATATTTAAGACAAGCCTGGGAGGGATGAATATGCGTGAGTTACAGAGAAGGACAGCATTCATAGCTGTGTTTCTCCAGACGATACTGAATTTTACCCTTACCATCCTCGCGATGATCCTCGTTGTTTTCCTATTGAAAAAAACAGTATTCATCTTTGATGTCCTGCTGATCCAGAATGAAGAGGTCGGTTATTTTTATCTGGCTGAAGGCATCATCGTTTATTTTCTTTATTTCGAATTTATCAGCTTGATCATCAAGTACTTTACCCATGACTATCACTTTCCGCTTCGCTATTTTATCTATATTGGGATAACGGCGATCATTCGGCTTATCATCATCGATCATGAACATCCTCACACCATCCTTCTGTATGCATCGGCAATCGTATTGCTTGTGATTGCCCTCTTGATAGCGAATCACTCCAATCTGAAAGACGACGATCAATTGGATTGAATAATCAGCGTAACGATTTAACCGGATTGGCATAATATGATACACTTTATAGTGGATAAGTAAGCTTTGTCGTCAGAAAGGAAGAGAAACGAATGATCAATCGCAAAAGTGCGCGTGAAATAGAAATGATGCGGGCTGCTGGTGAGCTGCTCGCAAATGTCCACAAGGAGATCCGCGGCATGATCAAGCCGGGTATCACAACAATGGAGATTGACCAGTTTGTCGAGGAGTACTTGGCTAAGCACGGTGCAACAGCAGAGCAAAAGGGTTACAATGGTTATGCTTATGCAACCTGTGCATCCATCAATGATGAAATCTGTCACGGATTCCCAAGGAATGAACCGCTGAAAAATGGGGACATCGTCACTATCGACATGGTCGTGAATTTGAACGGCGGATTAGCTGATTCTGCCTGGACGTATGGAGTGGGTGAAATAAGTGAAGCAGCCCAGCGTTTGCTGGATGTAACCAAGGAATCTTTGTACAAAGGGATCGAAAAAGCACAGCCAGGCGCCCGAATCGGCGATATCGGCCATGCAATCCAACAATATGCGGAAGCAGAAGGTTACTCTGTCGTACGTGATTTCACGGGACACGGAATCGGTCCAACAATCCATGAGGATCCGCATATCCCGCATTTTGGCTTGCCGAACAAAGGACCTCGCCTAAAAGAGGGTATGGTCATCACCATCGAGCCGATGATCAATATCGGGGAGTGGGGCAGCCAGATGGATGATAACAATTGGACGGCCCGTACGATTGACGGTTCTTTGTCCGCTCAATATGAACATACAATCGTCATCACCAAGGATGGCCCTGTCATCCTGACAAATCAAGATGATGAATGAAGAGAAGCCTGTACCGTATATCGGTATAGGCTTTTTTATGGTTCGATATGGATGAAGGTATGGAAGATGTCGTGCTTTTTTATGAGCAGCTTTTCCAATCTTTCGGTGATGGCGTGACTTTCTTTTACATTGAGGGAGGCATCGACCCGGATGATGACATCGACCAGGGATTGATTGCCGTGGAGCCTGGCTTTGATTTCGACGACCTCGAGTACATCCTCATCCTGCAGGATGCTTTGACGAATTTTCAATAATCTATCCACATCATATCCATCCGTCAGGGAATACGTTGCGTCATAGAAAATATCCCAAGCCGTTTTGCATATCAATATCCCGACAATGAATCCAGCCAGCGGATCCAGCCAATAATAGCCGAACTGGGCTCCCGAAATCCCGATGAAAGCACCTAAACTCACCAATCCGTCAGAACGATTGTCCTGAGCGGCAGCCATCAATGCTGAACTTTTGATGCGTTTAGCTAGGGCTGCGTTGTATCGGTGGACTGCCATCATGACAAAAGCAGCTCCCAAGGCAGTCCAGCCTGTCAGCATATCAGGCTGGACGTAGTCTGGTTCCATCAATCGCTCGAAGGTGTCGAACAGGACATGAAGTCCAACAGAAATCATGATGAATGCAGCGACAAGCGATGCGATTGTCTCCGCCCGGAAATGTCCGTATTTATGCTCGAGGTCGGGCGGCTTCCGCGATATACGCAATCCTATCAGTACAGCGACGGATGCTATGACATCCGTTGTATTATTAAGCCCGTCCGCAAACAGCGCATCGGAATCCCCGATGTAAGCGGCGAGCAGTTTGATGAAGGATAACAGCAAATAAGCTGTTATACTGAGCAAGGCTCCTTTCTCACCAGCCCGCAAATTATCATACTGGCTCATATGTAAAATTTCCTCCGATCTTATCCTGGGGCAGGAATGGTTAAAGCCTGTCCAGAATGGGTACAAGATAGTACATTATATTCTTCTGCTTGATCAATATACGAAGGGGTTGAAAAAAATGAGCCAGGAAAAGATCATCATTGAAGGCACCTTGGAAGGAATGCGTTTTTATAAGGAACTGGATATCGTGATCAGTCCCGAGGCCGAGACGCCGGAGCAAGCGATCATCCGATTCTACGGAAGCGAGGCAGAAAATTTCGAGAAGCTGGCCAGGGAGCAAGGCTGGCGCAATTGTTATTGGACTTATGCAGATACTTCGGTCCTGCTGCCGCAGGCAAATTGATCCCAGACTTAGCTGGGATTTTTTAATTTGGATAAAAACCTCGTGCCTTGCAGAAAATGAAAGTAGTTTGCGAAAGGCAGGAGACGACATATGGGTGAACAAAATAAATCGGCAGGTAAATCGCCGAAGGATATGCGCTGGTCAATTGTGTCGCTTGCATCGATCCCTTTGATCATGACACTTGGGAATTCCATGCTGCTGCCGGTGCTTCCATTGATGGAGGAGGAACTGGATATCACCAAACTCCAATCGAGCTTCATCATTACATTCTATTCGATTGTAGCCATCATATTCATTCCTATAGCCGGCTTTCTGTCTGATCGTTTCGGGCGCAAAGCTGTCATTCTTCCTTCATTGGTCATTGCCGGGGCAGGCGGACTTATAGCTGGAATTTTTGCCACCGGGAGTGAAAGTCCATACCTTTGGATTTTGATAGGGAGGATCCTGCAAGGAGTAGGGGTAGCCGGGGCAGCGCCGGTTGTCCTTCCGCTTGTCGGGGATATGTTCGATAAAGAGGAAGATGTCAGTGCCACACTCGGTATTGTCGAAACGGCCAACACCTTCGGAAAAGTATTAAGCCCTGTGCTTGGGGCGCTGCTGGCAGGTTTCCTTTGGTATCTGCCGTTTTATGCAATCCCTGTTTTTTGTGCAATTTCCTTTTTGCTTGTCCTCTTCCTTATCAAAAGGCCAAAAGACGATGAGAAAGGCAATGATTTCAAAACATTCATGAAAAACACGAAGGCGGCATTCCATGAACATGGCGGCTGGCTGTCAGCAACTTTCCTTATCGGTGCCATTCTTATGTTCCTTCTCTTTGGCATCCTTTTTTATTTGAGCACTGTACTGGAAGAAAAGTATGGTATGCATGGCATACTCAAGGGAGCGGTTTTGGCCATACCGCTGGCGGCATTATGCCTTTCTTCTTATTTGACGGGCAAATGGATCAAGAGCAATGGCAGACTGATGAAATGGATCACATTCACAGGAGCGGTCTGTGCAGGCGTCGTAACGATCGCACTCTATTTCTCGAAAGGAATTGTCTTCATGATGGCTGTCTTCCTTGTTGCGGGTGTGGGAATCGGAGCGGGACTGCCATGTCTGGACTCATTGGTCACAAGCAATATGGAAAAGGATGTGCGGGGCACGATCACGTCCTTGCTGAGCGCCATGCGTTATGTAGGTGTGGCGGCTGGTCCTCCGGCGGTTGCTATTCTGCTGAAGGCGGATCTTATCTGGCTGATTGTGACATTTGCCGGCGCAGCCCTTATTGCAGCCTTGCTCACATTAAAATTCATCAAACCTCCCGTTCCAGAGGAGCAAAGACACAATCCGGTTCCGCATTTACATTAATTTAATCAACTAATCAGAAAATTGTTGCAAAATTAATGTTTATCCAGCATAATGGAAAAAAGGAACCCAGGGGGAATCGTTCCATGAAAAAGCATAAAGTTGTCTATCGTCTGCAAAGAACGAAGGGGAAGCGTCCTTATGTGAAAGCAAAGCGGGAGATTTCGTTTGAAGTGAAGCTGGCCACAAGACTTATGCTGGATGAATTTTACTTTACCTGGAACAAGAATAGACTGGAAGCCCAGATCAATGCATGCATCGATAATAAAGATGAGGAACGATTCAGGGAATTGAGTGAAGCTTATCGCCCTTATGTTCTGGAATGATATAATGAAATTACAGGATCTGCCCTGTCATTGGACAAGGCAGGTCTTTTTACGTGCGAAAAAATTTGATAGCTATGCTATAATAGCTTCAAAAATAAGAAGTGCGAAGAGGAGATTCTAGAAATGAAGCGTTTGATGCTGTTTGCTGTGCTTGGCGCTGTATTAGTCGCAGCAGGATGTCAAAGCGAGCAAACCAGCCAGGAGCAAGATACGAATGAGAATAAGACGGCTGAGAAACAGACAGAAAATCAGCAGGCAGAGCAGGATCAGGAAAAAGAAGGAACCGAAAAGGAACAGACTGCTGATGCAAAGCCTGACCAGCATCAGGTGGAAGCTGATGATGTAGTGGGCACCATCGAAAACCCTGTGACAGTCGATAATCCTGATAGTATCGAGGTTGTCGTGAATAAAACAAGGAAGTTCCCCGATGGCTGGGAACCGAAGGATCTGGTCGAACCGGATGTACCGTTTTATTTTGATGAGCATCTGGAAAAGCGGAAGTTGCGCAAAGAGGCAGCCGAAGCATTGGAAGAGCTGTTTGCCGCTTCCAAGAAAGACGGTATGGAGCTGGTAGCAGCGAGCGGCTATAGATCGGAAGCAAGACAAAAGGAAATATACGAGAATAACGTTGCTACTCAAGGGCAGGAAGAAACGGATAAAGTATCGTCCAGGCCTGGGCGGAGTGAGCACCAGACAGGACTTGCCATCGATTTGACTTCTGCGGAGATGGCGCTTGCTCTGGAAGAAACATTCATCGACACGGATGAAGGGAAATGGCTGGCAGAGCATGCACATGAATATGGATTCATCATCCGCTATCCGGAAGGAAAGTCTGACATTACCGGTTATAGCTATGAACCATGGCATATCCGCTATGTCGGTAAGGATCTTGCAAAACAAATCTATGAAGAAGGATCGACATTGGAGGAGCATTTCCAAATGAAGTCCGATCTTAAGAGCTGAAAAAGAGCCACTGTCCAAATGGGCGGTGGCTCCAATTTATGTGATGGGAGGTCACATACATTATTAGCGGCATACTATGCCAGAGACTTACTGGTCCAAATGTGCTTACAATTGCTGCACAAGAAATTGAATAATGATTAACTCACCTTGATTCTAACATATTGTATCCAGGAAAGGTAGCCAAATTATTAAATTTTTTCAAAAATGAAAACATAGCCAACCTTCCGAAGATGAGAGCCGCAAAAAGCTTGATTATTTGTTACAATATAGGTGCCTTATCAAATGAAGATCTAGGAGAGGGGAAGTAAAATGGAATTTCGCATGGAAAAAGATACAATCGGAGAAATCCAAGTTCCTGCAGATAAGTTTTGGGGAGCACAAACGCAGCGCAGCAAGGAGAATTTTCCGATTGGTACAGAAAGAATGCCGAAGGAAATTGTATACGCTTTCGCTTTGCTGAAAAAAAGTGCTGCAAAGGCAAACCATGACTTGGGTTTGCTTGAGAAAGATAAAAGTGACGCTATCGGTTTTGCTGCCGATCGAATCATGAACGGGGAGCTGGATGAGCATTTTCCGCTGGTGGTCTGGCAGACAGGCAGCGGCACGCAATCCAATATGAATGTGAATGAAGTCATTGCTTTTGTCGGAAACAAGTGGCTGGAGGAACAAGGGAAAGAAGCGCGCCTGCATCCGAATGATGATGTGAATAAATCCCAAAGCTCAAACGATACTTACCCGACAGCTTTACATATAGCTGCTGTGACACAGCTGGAAGATACCGTGCTGCCTGCCTTGAATAAGCTCAAAACAACAATGAAGGAGAAATCCGAAGCATATCAGGACATCGTGAAAATCGGGCGCACGCACCTCCAGGATGCAACTCCGCTTACGCTTGGACAGGAAATAAGCGGCTGGCATCGCATGCTGGAAAAATCAGAGCAGATGATCAAGACAAGCCTTCCGTATGTGCAGGAATTGGCAATTGGCGGAACAGCAGTCGGGACAGGCTTGAATGCACATCCTGACTTCTCTGAAAAAGTCTGTCATGAATTGTCCGTTGCCACAGGGAAGGAATTCCGATCGGCCGCAAATAAATTCCATGCTCTGACAAGCCATGATGAAATCGTGTATGCGCATGGAGCACTGAAGGGTCTGGCAGCAGATATGATGAAAATAGCCAATGATGTGCGCTGGCTGGCGAGCGGCCCGCGCTGTGGCATCGGCGAAATCGAAATCCCTGCCAATGAACCGGGAAGCTCCATCATGCCTGGTAAAGTGAACCCTACTCAAAGCGAAGCCGTTACAATGGTAGCTGTACAGGTGATGGGGAATGATGCAGCCATCGGTTTTGCAGCCAGCCAAGGGAACTTCGAGCTGAATGTATTCAAACCGGTCATTGCATACAACTTCATTCAATCTGCCCAGCTGCTTGCGGATAGTATGATATCCTTCAATGACCGCTGTGCGATCGGGCTGGAGCCGAATCGAGAAAAAATCGCAAAAAACCTTCAGGATTCTTTGATGCTCGTAACAGCTTTGAATCCGCATATCGGTTATGAAAATGCAGCAAAGATTGCCAAGAAAGCATTCGCTGAGAATACGACCCTGAAAGAAGCTGCGGTGGCAAGCGGATTGCTGACGGAAGAACAATTCGATTCCTATATCAAGCCGGAAGAGATGACCTATCCGAAGTAATGCCATGTTTGACCAGGAGTTCCAATAAGTAATCGTGATAAAAAACACCTTCCTGCCCAAACTAAAGGCATAGGAGGTGAACAAACATGGCGAACAACAATTCAAACCAATTGGTAGTACCAGGCGTACAACAAGCAATCGATCAAATGAAATACGAAATCGCACAAGAGTTCGGAGTGACTCTAGGCGGTAACGAAACTTCTCGTGCTAACGGTTCTGTTGGTGGAGAGATCACGAAACGTCTTGTAGCTTCTGCTCAGTCTCAGCTTAGCGGCGGTCAATTCTAATTTCATATCGATGGCAAGAGAGGCACCCATTCGAGGTGCCTCTTTCTTTATGGAAGATTATGGAGCGCCCAGAAAAGGGCAAAGGCATCCTGGAATTTCCGGATGTCGAGGCCGGTTTTTTCTGTCAGCTTATCCAAGCGGTAATTCAAGCTATTGCGATGTATGTAAAGCTTCTTGGCGGTCAAGGTCAGGTTCTGGTTGCAGGCGAAATACATACGCACTGTCCGCAGCAGCTCGTCATCCTCATCCAGTCCTTGCAAAATGTGCCGCGCGATATTTTCACGATCATTGTCTGGCAGCAGCGCATGTAACAATAGAGGAACAGCTTCCTGAAAATATAGTACATGTTTGGCGGTATGGGAGGGCAATTGCTGGAATGTGGCAAGGAGCCATTCATATTGCTTGGCTGCCTCCTCCACGGAAGGCAGCCAAGGACTGATGAATAGGCGGATGGAAGCTGATAAGTCATACATAAGCATGTCGACGGCTTCTTCATAAAAAATAGGTTCTTTCTGGCGGTTTTCGATTATCACGCCAGTGTGTTTGGTGAACCAGATATAGGCAAGCGGATTATCGGTCAAGTTATCCATTGCCTCCCGGAAGGATGCTGCTTTCGTTTGGCCTTCTATGCTGAAAAAAATGAAGCGGCAGCCGTCCGCATAAAGCTGGCTTTGCATCAATCCATCTGCTTTTGCTTCCCCGTGCAGCAGCTGATACCAAGCTGTATCCGTATTGCTTTCGTTCGGTAAAGTGACGGGTGAACCGATATGATAAAGCAAAGCGAGCTCTCGTTCACTCAGCTTCTCAGCAGGCAGACCGATGGTTTCGCCATCCTCCATTCGGAACCAATGGTATCGATCTGTATCAAGGCCATCAAAACTGTTTGTTTTTACGATACCTGAAATTAGTTTTTCCAGTTCTTCAAGCATGTACATTCTCCTATCCGGACAATCTGTTTCTTTGTGATTGGTGTTATTTGTATTATACTAAAACCGAAGTAAACAGAAAGGTCGATAAAACATGAATAGTGGAGATATTTGGTTGATTTTATCCATGGCGATTATCGGGGCGCTGATTGGCGGAGCCACGAATTACTTGGCTATCAAGATGCTGTTCAAGCCTCATCGCGCCATATATATAGGAAGATGGCGGCTGCCCTTTACACCAGGATTGATCCCAAAACGCAGGAATGATTTGGCTCGTTCGCTTGGGAAGACTGTAACAGAGCATTTGCTTACCCCTCAAGGGATGCAGGCGAGGTTGATTGACGAAGGCTTCCGGATGAAGGTGAATATATGGGTGAAACGGGAAGTGCTTCGATTCATTCGTTCTGATCGTACACCAAGGCAGCTGCTTTCTGATTTAAATATAACGGTTGATATAAACGATCTGCATGAGAAGACAGCTGGTTTCTTAAGCAGACAGCTTGAAAAGCAGACTGATAAAGAGCTTGGTAGCTTATTGCCGATTGAATTGAAGGAAAAGACAGAGCTGGCAGCCGGGCGGGCTGCTTCTCATATTCAGCAGATGCTGCTTGCTTATGTTGACAGCTATGATGGCCGGCGGAAGATACAGGAGCTGGTTCAGAACTTTCTCCAAGGCAGGGGCTTTTTAGGCAGCATGCTGTCTTCTTTCATGGATCCAAACAGTGCCGTTGACAAGATTCAGCCTGTGATCATGGAATCAATCGGTGCTGAAGGTACTTATCGCTGGCTGCATCAGCTGCTTGCCGGAGAAATGGATAAACTGTTGAGCAAAAAAGTAGGTGAAGTGACCGAAGCAATCGGTGTGGATATGGTGGATGATGCAATCCATCAACTGATAAGGAAGTCGATACCATTTGATGAGCTGCTCGATACACCGATTCATGTGTATATGGAAAATGCAGAGGATAAAGTGGTGGAGGACAAGCTGACAGTACTGGTACGGCGTATTCTCCGTCGCCTCGCTGATCAAGTGCCTGTGATCATGGAACAATTGGAGCTCTCCAAGATGGTCGAAAAAGAAGTGTCCGGTTTTCCGCTGGAGCGAGTCGAGGAGCTTGTTCTGGCCATCTCCAATAAAGAATTCAAGCTGATCACTTATCTTGGTTTCCTGTTGGGGGGCCTCATCGGAATCGTTCAAGGAGTCATTGCGCTCTTTATCTGATGGCTTGAACTATACAGCGCCCTGTCGGTTTGTTATAGTGGAACTTGAGTAAAAATGAGGAGGTACGTACCATGGCTAATATGTACGATCATGCGTATGACTTAGAAAAAGCAATTCGTGAAAGTGAAGAATTCAAAGGCTTGAAAGCCGCTTATGATACGGTAATGAACGATTCGTCTTCCAAGCAGATGTTCGAAAACTTCCGTAACATCCAGCTGGAATTGCAGCAAAAACAAATGCAGGGACAGGAGATCACCGAAGAAGAAGTACAAAAAGCACAAAGCGTCGTGCAAGTTGTGCAGCAGAACGAAGAGATTGCAAAATTAATGGAGCAGGAACAGCGCTTGAATGTCGCAATCAACGATATCAGCCGCATCATCACGAAGCCTCTGGAAGAGCTTTACGGACAGCCTGACATGCAGTAAGCAGCAGCCTCTTTGCCCATCGGCAAAGAGGTTTTCTTTTGTTCGGAAACCGAACGTGCATTCGTAAGTATGGCGTGCTACTATAGAAAGAAAAGCACATGAAAGGATTATACTATGCAGCCAAAATTAACATTCATCCATGCTGCCGACCTGCATTTGGATAGTCAAATGGAGGGGCTGACTGCTGCACATCCCGCGATGAAAAAACGTCTGCAGGAGAGCACATTCGAATCCTTGAAAAGGCTGGTACAATGCGCCATCGATAATAGCGTTGATTTCGTCCTGCTTGCAGGGGATATTTTCGATTCCAACAGACAATCCTTAAAAGCGCTCGTTGCTTTGCGGGAAGCTTGCAGGGAGCTGCAAAAGCATCGGATCGAAGTGTATATACAGTATGGCAACCATGATTTTACAGGAAAGCAGCCGATGATGATCTATCCGGAAAATGTACATATTTTCAAGACTGAAAAAGTGGAAACTTTCCTATATGAAAAGAATGGAGAGCCGGCAGCTGCCATTCATGGATTCAGTTATACAACCAGGCATATCAAATCAAGAAAGGCGCAGGATTATAAAGCAAGGGGCACAGGAATATATCAGATTGGAATGCTCCATGGCAGCATTGCCACAGGCAGTGCTGCGGATGTCTATGCACCCTTCGGCATAGATGAATTGAAGCGCACTGGCTTTGATTATTGGGCATTGGGGCATATTCACAAGCGGGAGATATTATCTGAGCAGCCGCCGATTGCCTATCCAGGCAATATCCAGGGCAGGCACCGCAAAGAGGCTGGGGAAAAGGGCTGCTACTTGGTGGAGTTGGAGGGACACACCTGCTCCATGACTTTTGTACCTTTGCAGGACCTGCGATTTGAGGAAGTGGTGTTTGACATGGAGGGAGGCTTGGCATTATATGACGCGGAAAAGGCTTTGATGGAGCTATGCCTGAAATGGGAAAAAGCGTTCGGGGCGGGTGTTCTGCACGTGACCTTCCGAGGGCCGGCCCATCAGGTGGTAGCTTGGGAGCAGGAGGATAGACTGGAAGAGCTGCTTGACATCGTGAATGAACAGCAGCAGAACCTCGGCAGCCAGCTCGTCCTGGCAAGTTATGATATCCAGGCCTCCCTTGACGTGAAGCAGGAGCAATTCCGGCAGCGCAGCGATTTTACAGCTGCATTGCTCAGCACTTCCTTTCAGCCGGATGAGATGAGGGACAGCTTGGAGGAGCTGCTGAGAAATCGTCAGTTCCGTAAAATCAAGCAGTCCTATTCGGAAAGTGAATTGCAGGAGATGCTGGAGGAGGCGAAACAATTGCTGCTTCAGACTTTATTGGAGGTGGAATGAACATGCATATCATTGGTGGACATATATACGATTTTGGTAAGCTGCATGATTATACCTTCGATTTTCAAAGCAAGTCGCCGATCATCATTCAAGGGGAAAACGAAGCTGGTAAATCGACATTGAAAGCATTCATCATTTATATATTGTTCGGTATGCGTACACGTGATTTGGAGTCTTTTTTACCAAGGACAGGCGGTACAGCCGGCGGAAGGCTTACGCTTTGGTTTCCTGATGGAGAGGTCATGGTGGAGCGGATCCAGGATCGGCACAATGGGCAGGCTGTATGCTATTCGGAAGGCGAGCAGAAGGATCAGCAATGGCTGAATGAACGGCTTGGAGGTATGGATCTTTCGGTATATCGTCAAGTATTCGTCCTGGATACGGAACAGCTCATTTCCTTGCAGATGACAGATAAGGAGCAGCTCGGTCAAGTCCTGCTGAATGCAGGACAAACAGGTGCAGCTGCAGTGCCCAAGCTGGAGAAACAGCTGCAGCAGGATTTACAGCAGCTGTTTCGTCCCCAGGGAAGAAAGCCGAAAATAAATGCCATGCTGCATGCTTTTGCTGAACAAGAGCGTCTGGTACAGGAGCTGGAGCAAAAAGAGGCGGCTTATCTCCCGGATAAGGAAAAATTACAGGAGATACTGGAAAAGATTGCTGACCTGCAAGCCAGCAAGGTGCAGCTCCGGGGAAAAATCAGTGTCCAAAAGCAAAAATTGCAAGCAATTCCATGGCATAGGAAAGCGGCTTTTGCAGAGGAACAACTGCAGCAGATGGAACCTTCGGCAGTCTTTCCTGCCGAAGGACTGGAGCAGCTGCAGGAAATCCAGCATCAGCTGCAGCCATTGGAGGCACAATATCACGTCCATATAAAAGAATCTGCTGCCCTTCAACAAGAGTTGGAATCAACTGAAAATCAATTGATGAATGATGATGCATACAAAGAGCTGTATGAACAAACAGTCAGAACCGACTGGGAAAGCGTCAAGAAACGCATACAGCAATTGAAGGATGAATCCGCCAACCTGCGGAATCAAATGGCAGGCATTCGTTTGAGCTATCCATATCCAGAAGATTTCTTTTTTGATGCTTATTTGTCGGAAGCTGCCAAAGAATGGCGGCCAATGCAGGAAGAAATGATGATTCTACAAGCAGATAGCGAACGAACCCAGCAGACTATTGCTTCTAAAAGGCAGGAAATAGAAAAGATGGATCATCTTCAGGAACGGATCCAGCAGCGTTTGCTGTCAGAAAAGGAATACCGGGAGCTTCATGGCCAAAAGGATAACCAGCATGCGACTGATCATTTTCGGAGGGGGATTGTATCTCCTGCCAGTCTTTTGCTTGTTTTGGCATTGTTTTTGGGTGGTATCGGCACCATAACGGTAAATTGGATCTTGGTTTCCAGCAGCATTTTGCTGATGGGCGGTGCCGCATTGTTTTGGCATCTTGGCCGAAAATCTTCGGGTTCCTCCTCTTACGAAGAAGAGAAATTGGAAGAGCAGCAGGATTTAAGAATCCGCTGGCGGCAGTTGGAGGAGCAGCGCCATCCAATGGAAATGCAGCTTATGGAATTGCAGCAGGAACAGTCGAATCAGCTGCAGCAAAGAGAAGGTTTGCAGCAGAAAGCGGGTGTATGGAGGGAGCGATTTCCTTTCTTGAAAGAGATTCCGCTGGTCGATTGGCTGCAGGCAACCCAGGAATGGAAGGCAAGGGAGCAGTTGGAGCTTGCGCTTGAAAGGGCAGAACGAGAGCTGTCAGAACAGCAGCATCACTATAAGAAAACCATTTCCAAGCTGCAGCGGATCTTGAATCTGCCGGGTGATTTATCCGCCGAGGCAACGATCGAACAGGCTGAATACATACTGGGGACACAGCAGAAGCTAAGGCATATGAAGGAGCAGCTGTCAGTTCGCCGGCATGACATCGAGCAGCAGCGATCTGAACTTGAAAAACAGATACAGCCTTTACAGGAACAAAAGGCGCAGTTGCTTTCACGTGCGGGCGCCAAGGATGACAATCAATTCCTGCAGCTAGCTGAGCTGGATCGGAAAAAGAGGCGGCTTACGGAAGAGCTGGAGCACTATCGAATGCAGATCAAAGCGATCCTGCCTGACGGACAGTCTTCGGAGGATGTAATCGAATTCGAGCAGGAAAAAGCGGAGCGGCTGATTGCCAATCTCGAAATGGAGCAGGAGACTCTCGAAGAGGAACTGGATAGATATCGACAGCAAGCAGCGACGCTGCAGGTAAAGCTGGCCGATCTTGAATCGGATACAGAAGCTTCGGTGGCTTACCACGAATTGCAGCGTCAAAAGCAATTGCTGACAGCTGCTGGAAGGAAATGGGCTGTACGTAAGCTTGCTTACGATATGCTGCGACAAACGAAGCGAATCTTCCAGGATGAAAAACTTCCTATAGTATTGAATGAAGCGGGAAGGATTTTCTCTGAAGTGGCAGATACGTATTCCGCTCTCGCATTGACAGAGGAAGGGAAGCTGATTGTAAAGGATAAGCTTGACAGGAATATCGAGGTTGAACAGCTATCCAGAGGTACAATCGAACAGCTTTATCTTTGTCTGCGGCTTGCGCTTTCCCGGCATCTTGGTGTAAAGGAGAGTTTTCCGCTATTGATCGATGATGCATTCAGCCACACGGATCTTGCCAGGAGGGGACGTTTCTTGCCGATACTCCAAGCTGCTGCAAATGTCCAGCAAATCATTTTATTCACGTGGGAAGAGCCGTCAACCGAATGGTCCCGGGAATTCGAAGTGCTTCAGCTTGGAAAGACACAGAAAACTAGTTCCTGATAGCGTTTTAGCATTCGCAAAAAGACGACAATAATGGTAAACTGATTAAGATAAAAATTGGATTATTGTAAGCTGGAGGGTCGGGCAGTGCCGAGTAATGAAGAAAATTGGGCTAAATATGAGGAAACGATCGAAAAGTTCATACAGGTCATTGCCAAGAATATGAATTTATATGGGATCACCTCATCTGTTGGCCGGCTATATGGTGCGCTGTATTTTGCGGATCGGCCAATGACGCTTGATGATATGAGGGATGCTTTGGAGATGAGTAAAACAAGCATGTCCACAGGTGTCAGAGCGTTGGCAGAAATGAAAATGGTGGAGCCGGCATATAAAAAAGGTATACGCAAGGATCTATATAAATCGGAGGAAGACTGGTACAAATCTTTTACGTCACTCTTCGGGAATAAGTGGGAGAAAAGCACCCAATCGAATTTGGAAGAAGCGGAGGAGACGATCGAGGAACTGAAGCAGCTGAAAGAAGAAGTGGATGATCCCGAACTGGTCGGGAAGATTGATAAAGATATTGACCGTCTGTTATATGCGCGTGATTATTATATGTGGCTGCTGCAGTTCATCAATGTGGTCGAATCAGGAGAGATATTCAAATACGTTCCAAAGCCGCCAAAGAGATAACTGGCGCTGGGAGCATGAAGCCCTTGCTAGCATAGTGAGGGCTGTATTTATGAGGGAGGAGAAAAGCGTTGAAAAAAGGAATCGGATATTTTCAAGTAGGGGATAAATTTGATGGCTTTCTGCTGATCAAACAAGCAGATAAGGCGATTGCCAGTAATGGAAAAGCTTTTTTGACCTTGATACTGGGAGATGATACCGGAGACATCGAAGCGAAGCTATGGGACGCATCACCTGCAGATGAACAGCGATACCAAGCAGATCAAGTGGTTAAAATCCAAGGAGAGGTAAATGCATTCCGCGGCCGCCTGCAGCTTAAAATTCAGGCTATCCGTCTGTCGGAACCAGCGGATGGGGTTCATGCGCATGATTTCGTCAAGCGGGCACCGCTGTCCAAGGAGCAGCTATTGGAAGAATTGACATCATTCATTTTTGAAATGGAAAATCCCAATCTGCAGCGGATTACGCGGTATTTTCTGTCCAATTATCAGGAGCAGCTGCTCGCTTACCCTGCGGCAGTACGCAATCATCATGAGTTCGTTTCCGGGCTTGCATACCATGTTGTCTCGATGCTGCGGATAGCCCGGGAATTGAAGAATCTTTATCCCGAAATCAATAAGGATTTACTATATGCAGGGATCATCCTTCACGATATCGGTAAATTACGGGAACTATCCGGTGCCACTAATCCTTCTTATACAGTGGAAGGGAAACTGCTCGGCCATATATCCATCATGTCGGATGAAATTGCCAGGGCAGCCCGGGAACTGCAAATAGAGGCGGAGGAAGTGATGATTTTACAGCATATGATCCTCAGCCATCATGGCAAAGGGGAATGGGGCAGTCCGAAGCCGCCGCTTGTCCGTGAAGCAGAGCTGCTGCATATGATCGATTTGATCGATGCAAAAATGAATACCCTGCAGCGTGTAATGGATAAGGTAGCACCGGGAGATTTCTCGGAACGTGTCTTTTCCTTGGAAAACCGCAGTTTCTATAAGCCTGTATTTGAGCGGGAGTGACTGCTGGAAAGAGAGAAAACAATAGAATAGAGGGAAGTATATGAAATGGAAGGATTGGGATCGGAATCTAAAAATCCGTCTGCTTGGGGAAGCGATGATGAACTTCCTTTTTTGGGCTTACTTCCCGTTCATGACGATTTTCTTCCAGGATGCTTTCGGAAAGGACAGGGCTGGCTGGCTGCTTATGCTATCCCAAGCCCTTTCCGTCCTGGCAAGTCTGGTAGGGGGATATTGCGCTGACCGTTTTGGGAGGAGAAGGATGATGAGCATTGCAGTTGCAGGGCAATCCATCACCTTCCTGGTGTTCGCGTCCGCGAACTCACCATGGCTGACTTCATCAGCCCTGACCTTCCTTGCATTCAGTTTCCTCGGTATTTGGAGTGCGCTGTATTGGCCGGCATCACACGCAATGGTAGCCGATGTGGTCCAGGAGAAACATCGGGCTTCTGTTTTCGCCGTTTTTTACACTAGTGTGAATATCGCCGTTGTGGTGGGCCCGCTGATCGGCACCGTGTTATTTTACTCATACCGTTTCCAAATGCTGCTGGCAGGCTTTATGCTTACAGCTGTATTGTTCATCATCATGCAAATCTTCATCAGGGAAACAGTACCGGATAAAAGACAAGCAAAAGCTGATCATGCAACATGGTATAAAGCTGTCTGGAAAGAGATGCAGACGTATAGGATCATCGCTCAAGACCGTACATTCCTGCTCTTCATCGTTGCCGGTGTATTGGTTGCCCAAACATTCATGCAGCTGGATATCCTGATTGCTGTATACACGAGCGAAGTCATCACGAATCAGACTGTATTTGCACTCGGGGATTTCCGTATCGAAGTGGATGGCAAACAAGCATTCTCACTTATTCTGGCGCTGAATGGGTTATTGGTTGCCCTATTTACCGTATTTACGACCAAGTTTGTCACGAAATTCCGAATTGCCCGTGTATTCGTGGGCTCCAGCATTGCCTATGCGGCAGGTATTCTTTTGTACGGATTGACGGAAAGCTTCTGGATCTTTGTAGTGGCAATCATCCTTTTTACGATAGGGGAGCTTATGGTAGTCGGTTTACAGGAAAGTTTCGTCGCATCATTGGCAACGGAAGAGAGCAGGGGGCAATACTTTTCTGCTGCAAGTCTGCGCTTCACATTAGGAAAGCTGCTTGCACCGTTAAGTCTGGTTGTCGTCAGTTATGTAAGCTATCAGTTCGCATTCACCATCCTTGCTCTGTTGGCTCTGGTAAGTGCCTTCGTTTATAATATGATGTTCAAGCGCTATCATAAAGAACAGCGTCAAGCCTCCTGATCCGTGTCATGAATCCTTGTCCATCGGCATAGATATTACACAACAAGGACAAGGGGGTATTACAATGCCGGATATTCCATTGTGGGTCATGCTTGCTTTCCTCTGCATGATCGGCAGCGGCTTCATGGCATTCCGGACGCAGAGGCATGATTATCAGGCGGAGCAGCAGTTCATCGAGCGGGAAGGAAATGTGTACATGGAGCGCATCGAGGAAGAAAGAGCCAGACGTGCAGATAAAAAACAATGAAAAAAGACCGAAACAATTGTTTCGGTCTTTTTTATGATCAGCCGGAAGTAGTTGATGTGGAAGTCATATCATCGACCAAATCCTTGTATTGGTCGATCTTGATATCAAAGTCTGCATCCTTCAGGATTTTATTGATTTTTTCCTGCTGTTTAGCGGAGTCTACTTTCTGGATGGCCAGCTCAGTCTTGATTTGGTCGCGTTCTTCATCAAGGGAACCGACTTCTTGTTCTGTATCACGGGTATCATCCAGACGGATGATATGCCAGCCGTAGCTAGTTTCTACAGGATCGCTGATTTCACCTTTTTTCAATTTGTAAGCAGCATCCTCAAAGGCGGAATCCATAGTACCCGCAGTGAACCAATCCAAGGAGCCTTTATTTTCTACCGTTGCAGTGTCTGTGGAATATTCTTCCACGAGCTTGTCCCAATCTTCCCCGTCATCCAGCTTCTGTTTAACTTCTTTCGCTGTATCTTCGTCGGCAACCAAGATATGACTTGCATTCAAATCTGTCTTCATATGTTCATAGCGAGTTTTGATTTCATCATCGGAAACATCGACTCCATCTGCAATCGCTTTTTGTTGAAGAAGGCTTGTTTTCACAGCTTCACGGAAATCGTCTTCATCTGCATAGCCAGCTTGCTGCAGTACAGATTCAAATGAATCCCCATATTGGTCTTTCATTTTTTTCACTTGATCGTCGATCTGTTCTTTATCTACATCATATTTATCGTCAAGGGCCTTTTCCAGAACCATTGTCTGCAGCACTTGTGCTCCGTATTTATCACTTAGTTCCTGATAATAATCTTCTTTGGAAATATCCCCAGCTTTTGATTCTACCACTGTCTCACCGGAACCACATGCTGAAAGTGCGACAACGCTTGTCGCGAATACTGCAGCGATAGCCAATTTCTTCATAAAAACAAACACTCCTAATCCACTTGAAATTTGTATGGCGGCATTTCCACCGTTTCCCTTTAGACAATATATCATATAATAATAGGGAAAAGACAATCAATAATTGTAATTCCACAGTTTTTCCATATGTAAAAACGCTCCGAAAGGCGGAGCGTCATTTAACCAGTATATCATAGCTTTTATCTGTCCCTGCAATGATACATTTGCGCGGTGCCTGCAGTAAATTGCATAGGTAAAAGCCATCCGAGAAGGTCATTCCTGCATTGACACTGACAATCAGGATGTAATAGATAGGCATCACATCCATGAAAATGGCTGCAATCAGCAAAGGCAATGTAATCCAGACGGTCGGCATGAGCAAGGAAAGGAACGGAATGCCCCTGCTTGTTTCGGTCCTGACCCTGAATTGCATGATCGGGATGAATTGTCCGATCCAACGCAGTTTATATTCACAGCGCTTCCCGGATATCCAAAAAGGAATCAAATGTGTGATGCTATGGATAAAAGGAAGCAGGTATATGGAAATCAATGATAGCAATAAATCTGTTTCGTCGATTTTTATTTTTGGATGGATCAGCGTCAGCATCGGATATAAAATGATGAACACCAGTATTCCGATCATCGTCGAGATTAGATTAATCCGATTGGCACCGAGATCTTTCTTCACATCGACACTTCTCCAGCAATTCATGGCCATGGCTCCCTTCTGTAGGCATGAATTTAGGGTGAGCTTTTCTTCACTTAAGAGATATTAGTACGTTTGATCGGGAAAATCAATAGCTTTCCTGGAAATTTTACTTTAAAATATAAGAACAAGATCCGTTTACGTGAAACGGCCATTTTGAGAGACAAAGGAAGCGTTTTTATGGAGGAAGAAAAAAAGAGTACGCTGTCTTTTCATCTGCAGTTAATTGCAGAGACAGGAGTGTTGGATAAATATCCTTTCCGTAAGCTCCTCATTGAACGGGATATAAATGAGGAGGAATATGCTAGTGTCTTGGAAATGCTCCAGCGGCTTAATCGATTATACAAGGAGCAGAAGGAGGAAGGATTGCTCGATTACACATCCCTGCTCCTGGAATTCGTCGGGATGCTGCCCGAGAAGCTTTATTATTGGGATGTACTGCTGGCACTTCGTGAAGAAAAGCAGGATGATACATACAAAGATCTGGTGAACGAATTGATATTATTGGATATGAAAAACCGCTATTAGCTCCAGCTGATAGCGGTTTTTTTTGAGGATCCCAGCTGTCTGCCTTAAAAAAGCCAAGGCTGCCGGATAACGATTTTTGAATGATACAGGAATTTTAGGATGACTGTCAGTAATGGCCTGCTCGATGTACTGGAAGGTCTCGACTTGACGTTTGGCCTGATCATCCAATGCTGCATATGCAATATCGTCAACTTTTCATATGCTGGACTGACACTCGAAAAGAAGTCCTTCCTCTCTCCCTTTATCCAAACGCGTTCCGCAAGGTCCTGGTGAGCAAGATTGCGAATGTCTATATGGACAGGTGTCTTGCTTTTCCGAGCAATATTACCATTAGATCCAGAGTGATTGGACGGTTTTCTACATATAATATAGCTTCAGCTGCATCACCGAAATACTACATCACATAGCATTCAGGAGTATTCTGAAGGAAATAGGAGTAATAGGGTCGTATACATTGTACAGTATATTCTGTACGTACTATATATTCAGATACAACGATTCATTTCGTTTGATATGTTTGCTGATTATGTTTAGTATTAATAAGGTCGAAACAACGTGATAGGGAAAAATCCTGATTATCGAAGACGGGTGACAGAAGATTATTTGGAAAAGAGGTGGATACTGTGCCGATCATCAAAGTGGAAAATCTTTCTAAGGTGTTTGGGAAAAACATCAAGAATGCGCTGAAATTAGCGGAAGCTGGTAAGACAAAGGAAGAGATCTTAAAAGAAACAGGAAGCACAGTTGGTGTCAATCGTGCATCATTTGAAGTGGAAGCAGGGGAAATTTTTGTTATCATGGGTCTTTCGGGAAGTGGTAAATCCACGCTGGTGCGTTTGATCAACCGCCTGATTGAGCCGACGACTGGTAACATTTATATTGACGGAGAAAACTTAGCGAAAATGGATAAGAAGGAGCTTCGCCGGGTACGTCGGGAAAAGCTGAGCATGGTATTCCAGCGATTCGGATTATTCCCCAACAGGACGATTCTGCAGAATACGGAATACGGACTGGAAGTACAGGGAATCAGCAAACAGGAAAGATCGAAGAAGGCGAAGGAATCCCTGGAGCTTGTCGGTCTGGGAAGCTATCTGGATCAATATCCGGGGCAATTGTCCGGCGGTATGCAGCAGCGTGTGGGGCTTGCCCGTGCACTGGCGAATGATCCTGAGGTGCTGCTGATGGATGAAGCTTTTTCAGCTCTTGATCCACTGATCCGGAAAGATATGCAGGATGAATTATTGGATTTGCAGGAAACGATGAAGAAAACCATCCTGTTCATCACACATGATTTGGACGAAGCGCTCCGCATTGGTGACCGTATCGCTTTGATGAAAGACGGGAATATCGTTCAGATCGGTACACCAGAAGAAATCCTTATGAATCCGGCGAATAAGTTTGTCGAGAAATTCGTTGAGGATGTCGATCGAGCAAAAGTACTTACTGCACAGCAGATCATGAAACGTCCGGAGACTGTCAACATAGAGAAGCATGGCCCGCGTGTTGCGTTGGAACGGATGAGGGAAGCTGGTCTGTCCAGTATCTTTGTCGTGGATGGTAAGAGAACCCTGCAAGGTATCATCACGGCCGACGCAGCGAACGAAGCCCGGAAAAATGACGTGAAAAATTTATCGGAGATCATACAGCGTGATGTACCGACAGTTGAGAAGGATACGCCGCTCCATGACTTGTTCGCTGTCATCCATGATTCACCGGTTCCGTTGGCCGTTACGGAAAACGGAAAGTTATTGGGAATAATCGTCAGGGGTGCGGTGATCGGCGCGCTTGCTGGTGAGGGTGAGGTGAACGAACATGCTTGATTTCATGGAAAACGTAAAAGCTATACCAGTTGGGGATTGGATGACTGATTTTGTCGACTGGCTGACGAAAACATTTGCTTTCTTGTTCGATCCGATCAAGGACGGACTGGATAGCTTCATGAGCATCATCACACAAGGTTTGACTGCCATACCTCCTGTCATTTTCATTTTATTGATCGCTATATTGGCCTTTTTCATGACAGGAAAGAAATTCGGGTTGGCGGTATTCAGCATTATCGGATTGCTATTTATTTGGAATCAGGGACTTTGGGATCGATTGATCGAGACATTCACGCTCGTGCTGATAGCTAGTATCATTTGTATCATTGTCGGTATTCCGATTGGTATCCTGATGGCCAAAAGTAAGATTGCCGAAGCGATCATCACTCCGATTTTGGACTTTATGCAAACAATGCCAGCCTTTGTTTATTTGATTCCGGCAGTTGCTTTCTTCAGCATCGGTGTTGTCCCTGGTATCTTTGCCTCGCTGATCTTTGCGACGCCTCCAACAGTCCGCTTTACGAATCTCGGTATTCGCCAAGTATCCGATGAGTTGGTGGAAGCGGCGGATGCTTTTGGCTCGACAGGGGCACAGAAGCTCTTCAAAGTGGAATTGCCAATGGCGAAATACACAATCATGGCTGGTGTCAATCAAACGGTCATGCTGGCTCTGTCAATGGTCGTCATTGCTTCCATGATCGGTGCACCTGGTCTTGGCCGTGAAGTATTGGCTTCCTTGCAGCGGGCACAAGTAGGTCCAGGTTTCGTGGCCGGCCTCTGTATCTTTGTACTGGCAATCATAATTGATCGTTTTACACAAAACATTTATAAAGATAAATCCAAGTAATGGATGAAGCCTGTAACAGGCTTTCCGTATCATGCGGAAAAGGAGAGTTTGGTTACATGAAAAAGTGGAAAACAATGGGTGCTGCAGCTGGTCTGGCATTGTCACTCATGGCTGCGGGCTGCAGCAATGGCAGCTCCAGCTCAGACAGCCTTAGTGAACAAGTGGATTACTCGGTTACAGGTATCGAAGCCGGTGCCGGGGTCATGAAAGCGACGGAAAAAGCATTTAAGGACTATCAGCTTGATGGCTGGACCATCACGCCGTCTTCAAGCGGCGTAATGGCGATTGCCTTGGAAGATGCAATCGAGGATAAAGAGCCGATCGTCATTACAGGATGGACCCCGCATTGGATGTTTGCCAAATACGACCTCAAGTACTTGGATGACCCGAAAAACTCCTATGGCGAAGCTGAATCCCTCCATACGCTCACTCGTCAAGGTTTCGCAGATGATGTGCCAGGTGCGAATAAAGTCCTTGACCAGTTTAATTGGGAAGTAGAGGATATGGAGGAAGTCATGCTTGAAATAAATAAGGGAGCTGAACCAGCCGAGGCAGCCCGGGCGTGGGTCGATGAGCATGCAGACCAAGTCGCTGAATGGACAAAGGGTGCCGAAAAAGGCAATGGGCAGGAAGTCAGCCTTGTTTATGTGGAATGGGATTCTGAGGTCGCGTCTACGAATGTCTTGAAGGTCGTCCTTGATGATCTTGGATATAAAACAAAAATCACACCACTTGATAATGCCATCATGTGGCAGGCTGTCGCGCAAGGTGAAGCGGATGCAACAGCATCAGCATGGCTGCCGACGACGCATGGTGATCTGTATGAGCAATATAAAGACCAAGTTGTCGATCTGGGCGCCAGTCTGGAAGGTGCAAGGACAGGTTTGGTCGTACCAAGCTATGTTGATGCAGATTCCATTGAAGATCTGGAACCTAAAGATAAATGAGAAAGCCTCTTCCTGCGGGAAGGGGTTTTTCTTATGGATCAAAGCAATTCGGAGAGGAAAACAATGATGTCAAACCGCTATTAGTATCAGCTAATAGCGGTTAATTTTTTGAGGATGGCTGTTGCTTCTTCGTGGAATTGCCGACTGCTGCTCAGTTTCTCCTGCATAGTCTTCCATTCCGGATCATCTTTTGGAATGGTCTGTTTCAAGTGTTCGATGACCTCGACCTGCCGGTTTGTCTGCGCATGCCATTGCTTGACTTGCAGCGTCATCAGCTTTTTATATACGGAATTGACATTTGTATAAAAATCTTTTCTTGATCCTTTCACCCACACACGATCAACAAGCTCCAGATGGGATAAATTGCGGATTGCTATATTTACAGCAGTTTTGCTTTTTCCGATTGATTTTGCCATTTGATCCAGGGTGAGTGCATGTTTCTCTACATATAACACGGCGAGCAGCCGAGCTTCTGTTGCGGACAAACGGAACATTTCCCCTGTCCTTGTCAATTCGACTATAAGCGCTTCGTATGATGAAATCCCTTCGTTCACTATAGTCTCTACCTCCCCTTTATCTATGCGTTTGTATCAAGCTTACATGAAACGAGGAATGAAAGGAACTGCTGGATGGCACAGCATTCGGGAGCATTTGTAAGGAAAAAGGAGTAAAAGAGGGGCTAAATTATGTACAGTATATTCTGTACGAACTTTAGGTACTGAAACAACATTTTATCAGGTTTGTGTTGGATGAACTTTTTGTTTAACATGAATTGAGTCGAAACAATGTTACAGGATGTTATCTCGATGATGACAATCATGTTACGGAAAAAAAGAGGTGAATATGGTGCCGATCATCAAAGTGGAAAATCTATCCAAGGTGTTTGGGAAGAATATCAAGTCTGCGCTGGAATTGGCGGAAGCAGGCAAGACAAAAGAAGAGATACTTAAAGAAACAGGAAGCACAGTTGGTGTCAATCGTGCATCATTCGAAGTGGAAGCAGGTGAGATCTTTGTTATCATGGGTCTCTCTGGAAGTGGTAAATCCACATTGGTGCGTCTGATCAACCGTCTGATTGAACCAACAACGGGTGATGTTTATATCGATGGAGAAAACCTGGCAAAAATGGATAAAAAGGAACTTCGCCGGGTACGCCGGGAAAAACTGAGCATGGTTTTCCAGCGATTTGGTTTGTTCCCGAACAGGACGATTCTGCAGAACGCGGAATATGGACTGGAAGTACAAGGAATCAGCAAAGAGGAAAGAACCAAGAAAGCGAAGGAATCCCTGGAGCTTGTTGGCTTGGGCAGTTATCTGGATCAATATCCAGGGCAATTGTCCGGTGGTATGCAGCAGCGTGTCGGATTGGCAAGAGCCCTTGCCAATGATCCCGAAGTCATGCTGATGGATGAAGCTTTTTCAGCGCTCGATCCGCTGATCCGGAAAGATATGCAGGATGAATTATTGGACTTGCAGGAAACGATGAAGAAGACCATCCTGTTCATCACGCATGATTTGGACGAAGCACTGCGAATCGGTGACCGCATCGCTTTGATGAAAGATGGGCATATCGTCCAGATTGGCACTCCTGAGGAAATCCTCATGAATCCGGCGAATAGTTATGTCGAGAAATTCGTAGAGGATGTCGATCGAGCAAAAGTACTTACTGCTCAGCAGATCATGAAACGGCCAGAAACAGTCAGCATAGATAAGCATGGACCTCGGGTGGCATTGGAACGCATGCGGGAAGCTGGTCTGTCCAGTATCCTGGTTGTCGATGGCAAACGTGTACTGCAAGGTATCATAACTGCAGATGCGGCGAATGAAGCGAGAAAGAATGAAGTGAAAAACTTATCAGAAATCGTTCAGCGGGATGTACCGACAGTAGAGAAGGATACACCGCTGCATGACTTGTTCGCGGTCATCCATGATTCGCCGGTTCCATTGGCCGTTACGGAAAACGGAAAGCTATTGGGAATTATCGTCAGGGGTGCGGTTATCGGCGCGCTTGCTGGTGAGGGTGAGGTGAACGAACATGCTTGATTTCATGGAAAACGTAGAAGCACTGCCAGTCGCAGATTGGACATCTGATTTCGTCGATTGGCTGACCGATACATTCGCGTTCCTGTTCGATCCGATAAAGGATGGTTTAGGCGATTTGATGGACATGATCACATCAGGTCTCGATGCTATTCCGCCTGTCATTTTTATTTTGCTGGTTGCCCTATTAGCCTTCTTCATGACAGGAAAGAAATTCGGTTTGGCGGTATTCAGTATCGTCGGTCTATTGTTCATTTGGAACCAAGGATTGTGGGACCAGCTGATTGATACGTTCACACTGGTGCTGACTTCCAGTATTTTGTGTATCATCATCGGTGTTCCTATCGGTATTCTGATGTCTAAAAGTAAAATTGCACAATCCATCATCACGCCTATTCTAGACTTTATGCAGACAATGCCAGCCTTCGTTTATTTGATTCCGGCAGTGGCATTCTTCAGTATCGGTGTTGTGCCAGGTATTTTTGCATCCTTGATTTTTGCGACTCCGCCTACTGTACGTTTTACCAATCTTGGCATTCGCCAAGTGTCCGATGAGCTGGTGGAAGCTGCAGATGCCTTTGGCTCCACTGGGGCACAGAAGCTATTCAAAGTGGAATTGCCAATGGCAAAATACACCATAATGGCAGGTATCAACCAAACAGTCATGCTGGCGCTCTCCATGGTCGTCATCGCATCCATGATCGGTGCTCCCGGTCTTGGCCGTGAAGTATTGTCTTCCTTGCAGCGAGCACAGGTCGGCCCGGGATTCGTTGCTGGTCTGAGCATTGTTGTGCTTGCAATCATCATTGACCGTTTTACCCAAAATATTTACAAAGATAAAACCAACTAAATGAATGCAGCCCGAAATGGGCGCTTTCAATAAATAGAAGGGGAGTTCGATTTCATGAAAAAGTGGAAAACATTAGGTGTGGCAGCTGGACTGGCGTTGACATTGGTAGCAGCAGGATGCGGGAATGACAGCTCCAGCTCTGACAGCTTCAGTGAGCAAGTGGATTACACGATCACCGGGATTGAAGCCGGTGCGGGTGTCATGAGTGCGACAGAAAAAGCAATCGAAGATTATGATCAGTTGGACGGCTGGACATTGCAGCCATCCTCCAGCGGTGCTATGGCTACAACCTTAGGTGAAGCTATCAAGGATGAAGAGCCGATCATCATTACAGGCTGGACACCGCATTGGATGTTCAGTAAATATGACCTGAAGTATCTGGAAGATCCAAAAGGTTCATTCGGAAGTGAAGAAACAATCAATACAATGACTCGCCAAGGATTTGCCGACGATGTCCCTGGTGCGAACAAAGTGCTTGATCAATTCAATTGGACGACAGATGATATGGGAGAAGTCATGCTGGAAGTGAGCGAAGGCACAGACCCTGCAGATGCAGCACGCAACTGGGTGGATGAGCATCAAGATAAAGTAGCTGAGTGGACTAAAGGAGCCGAGAAAGGCAATGGTCAGGAAGTAAGCCTGACTTATGTCGAGTGGGATTCCGAGGTCGCTTCCACGAATGTTATGAAGGTTGTGCTGGATGACTTGGGATACAAGACAAAGATTACGCCGCTTGATAATGCAGTTATGTGGCAATCAGTTGCCAATGGAGAAGCGGATGCCATGGTAGCGGCTTGGCTTCCGACTACACATGGCGATTTGTATGAACAATACAAAGACAAGGTTGTTGACTTAGGGCCTAACTTGGAAGGTGCGAAAACAGGCTTGGTTGTACCTGAGTACGTAGATGCAAATTCCATTGAGGATTTGGAAGCGAAATAAGATGGCTGTCATAAGAGGCCCTTTCTTTTAAAGAAAGGGCTCTTTTGATTTACGGTCAATGAAAAAATGCTCTCCATCACGGAGAGCATTTTTCATGCATCACTGTTTTTCTGATTCGCTTTTTCTTCCAGTTCCTTCAAGGTTTTCTCGATTTGAGACAAGCTTTTCTGGATATTTTTCTGATGCGGTTCAACTGTGCGTTTCCAGCTTTCGATGGAAGTCTTGACTTCAGCTGATAGTTCCTTGAACATAGCAGCGCCTTCTTTGGACGTTCTGGCGATTTGTTCTTTCAGCTGTGTTCCTTCATTTTTTAGATTGTTGAATGTGACCTTCCATTCGTCAGTGCGCTGTTTTGCGTCTGCGCGCAGTTCCTTGCCGGAAGATGGTGCTGTAAGCAAAGTGATTGCAGCGCTGACCGTGCTGCCTACGAGTATACCTAAAGCGATTGATTTGCCATTAGCCATCATTATCACTCCTTCCTACTTCATTATACTATTTTCTCGTCTTATGTAGCAGTGAAACCTATTGGGATGCGCTTACTTGATTTTACTGCTGATTGCTTCCGCCAATTCAGCAAGGTGCTCACTGGCAACACTGTCATGCTGCTCGAAAGTGGCGTGGAAGCCATCCTCTTTTCCATACCTAGGGATCAAATGCACATGCAGATGGAAGACAGTCTGTCCTGCTGCAGCTTCTGTGTTGCTCAAAATGTTCAATCCAGCTGGCTGAAAAGCATCTTTGATCGCATTCGCCACCCGGGGTACACGCGCGAATACTTCCTGGGCCACTTCGGGCGGTGTTTCGTATATATTCTTCGTATGTGTCTTCGGAATGATGAGGGTATGTCCCTTCGTCACTTGGCCGATATCCATAAAAGCAAGTACTTGGTCATCTTCATAGACTTTTGCCGAAGGCAGTTCGCCAGCTGCGATTTTACAGAAGATACAATCCTTTTCGTGCATACGATCACTCCTTTAATATGTATACATATTGTATAAAGGAATGGACATGCTTGTAAAGTATGTCGAATGAAATAGGCAGACATCCCGTAACGGCCGGAATGTTGGAATTCTTCGCGTTTTGGGAGTGTCTGCCTCTGAAGCAAGGCTGCCAAGAGTAAAACCATTTCGAACTGTACAGCGGCTTACGGAGTTTGCGCCAGTACACTTTCAGCTTGCTTACAGGTTGTAAATCAGCTTACTTTCGGACGTAGCGGTTTGTATCTCCTGCCAACACCTCATTTTCAAATGAATGGGTCCTGCTTGAAAGGAAACCCTCTTGGCAGCTTCTTTGCTTCGAAATTAGTATGTGCAAGCCTGATGGAGGTTATAACCGTTTTATTTTGGCAAATACGGCGGGCTTTGGTAAACTTTTAGCAGGAGAGTGCCTTAAGAAAGGGGAACGGATAATGCAGCCTTTATTACATATAGATTCACTTACAGGCGGATATACACATAAAAATGTCCTGCATGATATATCTTTTAAAGTCGATGCAGGGGAAATTGTCGGCCTCATCGGCCTTAACGGAGCTGGAAAGAGTACGACAATCAAGCATATCATCGGACTCATGCAGCCCAAGGGCGGCAGTATCCAAATCAATGGGAGCACGTTTGCCGCTTCACCTGAGACATATCGGAGCAATTTTTCGTACATTCCGGAAATGCCGGTGCTGTATGATGAATTGACGTTATATGATCACTTGCGTTTGACTGCACAGGCTTATGATCTGTCGCAGGAGGATTTTGATAAACGGCTTCCGCCTTTGCTGAAAGAATTCAGGCTTGAAAAGAAGCTGAAGATGTTCCCGGTCCATTTTTCAAAGGGGATGCGTCAAAAAGTGATGATCATGTGTTCATTCCTGGTCGAACCAAATCTATATATTGTGGATGAACCATTCGTCGGGCTTGATCCGCTCGGCATTCAGTCATACCTGCAGCTGATGAATCAAGCCAAGGAGAATGGGGCTGGCGTATTGATGTCCACGCATATCCTGGCCACTGCGGAACGTTACTGCGATCGTATCGTCATCCTGCATGACGGAAAGCTGCGGGCGGCTGGTACGATGGAGGAGCTGCGCAATGAATTCGGTATGCGGGATGCGACGCTGGATGATTTGTATGTCCAACTGACGAAGGAAGAAGACAGCCATGTTTAATGCGGAGACATTTTTCAAGCAGCGGCTTTCCGAGCATATGAAGGAAATGAACCGTTATCTGCGTTATATATTCAATCAGCATCTTATGATAGCCATGCTCTTCCTGCTTTCGGGGCTTGCTTATTATTATCAGCAGTGGCTTGAAACATTGGCTCCGGATTTTCCTGCACCGCTTTTGATTGGTGCCGTATTTGGTCTTTTGGCGAGCTACAGCCCGGTTCGAACGTTATTGAAGGAAGCGGATATCGTGTTCCTGCTTCCGCTTGAGTCAAAGCTGCATCGTTATTTCAAGTTGACGATCGGCTATAGCTTCTTCACCCAGCTCTACATGCTCATCCTGGCTGCAGCGGTGCTGGCGCCTTTGTTTTTTGCGGCTGGACTTGGGGAAGGCTTTGTATCCTATCTCCTTGTATTTGTCGTCCTGCTTGTATTTAAGCTATGGAATCTACATATGAATTGGTGGATGCTGAAAGTCCGGAATGTCAATATAAGAAGAATGGAACAGGCGCTGCGTGTGGTTTTGAATATCGGATGCTTTTGGCTCTTTTTACGCGGAGATTTGCTGGCTGCTGCCGTTTTGACAGTTCTATTTGTTGTACTGCTCATCGCAGACTATAGCATCAGCAGAAAGCAAGGCGGGCTGGCCTGGGACTTGCTGATTGAAAAAGATCAGGCCCGTATGCAGGCGTTTTACCGAATTGCGAACCAATTTGCCGATGTTCCGCATTTGAAGACAAAAGTCCATAAGCGTCAATTTGTCGTCAATCTTTTTACGGGGCGTGTTCCTTTCGAGCAGACACATACGTATGATTATCTGTTCCGGGTCACTTTCGTCAGGGGAGGGGACTACTTCGGACTGTTCCTGCGGCTGACGGTCCTTGCCGGGGTCATCATTTACTTCATTCCCAATCTTTGGGTGCAGCTGGCGTTTGCTTTGTTATTCCTTTATTTAACCGGGTTCCAGCTCATCGGTTTGTGGAAGCATCATCGGACCATAGCCTGGATGGATCTTTATCCGGTACCGGATGCTACCCGGAAACGTGCTTTATTAGCTCTTTTGCAGCAATTGGCAGTCATACAGGCGGTATTGCTTAGCCTGGTATTCCTGCTCCGTGCCGATGTGCTTGGGTTCGGTTTGGCGCTTGCGGCCGGCGTGGCATTTGGACTTGGATTTGTCCGGATGTATGTGCCAAAACGGTTGAAATAGGAGGGAGTCGGATGGGGGAAGATCATTATAAGGAAAGAAAACTGAAGGAAGCAATGTTCTATTATCATTCCCTGCAGCGGCGCAGCGGCAGGTTTCAGCGATTTTCCAAGGGTGCCCAGGATTCGATCACCGATAAGATCCCAGCGACGGTGCATAGCGCAATCACGGCTGCAATCCGCCAAATGATCGAGCTCAGCCTGACATCCTCCAACTATATCTATCCAATTCAGGTTGAAGAGAAGTGGAGTTTTGAACAAAGGGAAAAAGAAGTCCGGAAAGTGATCAATCGTTACAAAACGACAGCGAGATTGGAAGGAGCAGGCACTGGGGCCGGAGGCATCCTTTTAGGCATGGCCGATTTCCCGCTCCTGCTCAGCATCAAGATGAAATGTTTATTCGATATAGGCAGGATTTATGGCTTCGATGTGACGGGATTCAGCGAAAGGGTATTTCTGCTGCAAATATTCAGCGCCACTTTCTCAAGCGGTGAAACAAGGGTGAAGCTTTGGGAAGAAATCCGTCATTGGAATGACGTAAGCGGGGCCATCGAAGACGTCAATTGGCGTGTGCTGCAGCAGGAATACCGGGATTATATCGATTTAATCAAAATGGTCCAGCTTCTGCCAGGTGTCGGAGCCTTTGTCGGTGCCATCATAAATGGCAAGTTTCTTGAACAGCTAGGTACTGCGGCAATGCATGCTTACCGGATCCGCATGCTAAAATAAAAGATCAGCGCGAAGTCCGCGCTGATCTTTTATTGTTTATTGGTATGCCATACATGTGCTGAGCAATGTTTTGGCAGCGATGACCATTGCACGTTCATCGAAATCGAATTTCGGATGATGATGCGGATAGTAATGATCTTCTTTCTTGGCTCCTGTGAAGAAGAATGCTCCTGGCTTGTTATGCAAATAATAAGCGAAATCCTCGCCTGTCATAGTTGGCAGTACTTTGTTGGCTTCCCGGACTTCTGCCACTTCCTTGGAAGCATCCAGAACCAGCTGTGCTTGGGCCGGATGATTGATCACGGGCGGATATCCTTCGATATACTCATACTTATAGCTTGCGCCATTAGCTGTTGTTATACCTTTCAGCACATTTTCAATTTCCGCTTTGATCTGTTTTTGAACAGCCGTGTCAAAAGTGCGCACGGTACCAGTCAGCTTCGCTGAATCGGCAATGACATTAAAGGCGGCCCCAGCCTCGAACGTACCGATCGTGATGACAGCTGTATGCAGTGGATCCAAGCGGCGGCTGATGATTTGCTGCAGTGCTGTCACTACTTGAGAACCAATCAAGACAGCATCTTTGGTTTGATGCGGCTGAGCGCCATGTCCGCCTTTACCGATGATCTCGATCTCGAAGCGGTCCGCTCCGGCCATGAATTCTTTATCCGCGGTTTCGATCGTGCCCAGCGGAGTGTTGGACCATAGATGTGTTCCGAATACAGCATCGACATCATCTAAAATACCAGTTTCAATGATGGATTTAGCACCGCCTGGGGCATATTCTTCTGCGTGCTGGTGGACGAATACGAGTGTGCCCGGTAATTCATCCTGCAGAGCTTTTGCTGCTTTGGCGATGCCCAGCAAAGTGGCCGTATGTCCATCGTGCCCGCAAGCGTGCATCACATTGGGAACTGTCGATTTATAAGGAACCTCGTTTTCTTCCTGAATCGGCAAAGCATCGAAATCTGCCCGCAGTGCAATCTTTTTACCTGGCTTACCACCTTTCAAAGTGGCGACTACACCATTTCCTCCGACATTTTTTTTATAAGGGATGCCAAGCTTTTCGTATGTATCCGCGATATAGGCAGCTGTCTTTTCTTCTTTAAAGGACAGCTCTGGATGCTGATGAAGGTATCTTCTTGTAGCAACCATATCCTCATACAATTCATCGATTTTGCTGAATAATTCTGTTAGCATGCTGCACCAGCCTCCTTCATTTGTGTGAAATAAGACCAGTATAGCACATTTTTTAATAATAATTATTGTTTTATTCAGAAAAAAGACATGACGAAACCCATAACCATCAGATTATGGGTTTCGTTTATCAGGATAGACGGGAGTCATTCAAAAGGCGGTTCAGTTCGTCACGATGGTTTGTTTCATCGGCAATCAAATCCTCCAGCTTTGTGACAAGCTCCGTCATATTGAGATCTTCAGCCTGCTGTTTGCGTTTTTCGTACCGCTCGATTGTAGCCTGTTCCGCATCACGGGCTTCTGTCAGCATTTTTGTTACATCTGTGTGATACGGTACTTCTGCCGGAACAGTGGTAGGGGTACCGCCCAGAGTGACGATTTTATCCGCCAGGTATTTTGCGTGGCCGATTTCATCCGAAATCTCATCCTCGAAGAATGGTTTCAATACCGTGCGATATAGACCTGAAACAGCCGCGCTGTATGTAGTATACATGATGGAAGCTGCGTATTCGTTCGCCAAGTCTACATTCAAGCCATCGATCAATTCTTGTAATTGGGAATCCTCTTTGATTTTCCTTACGTTGTCTGCCATGTTTATCATCCTTTCTGATTGGCTATCTGTAGAGTATATTCCCCGTGCATTTGTTTTCTAAACCATCATCGTAGTAAAATCATTCAGAGGTGAAAAGATGGAGCTGCCACACAGAAGAAAATATATACTGCTATTTACGATTTCCATCATCATAGCTGCTGCATTGACGCTCGATGTCGCTTTTCATCCGGATCCGCTGCTGGACCGGTGGACGGCACCGTTTGCTCGATCCTTGCAGGATACGATTTGGTATGATTTCTTTCGCTGGGTCACAGAGTTTGGTTCCAGTACTGTTTTGACCGTCCTTGCATTTTTATTCGGTCTTTTCTTAGCCTTGAAAAAACGGGATTTGATCGGTGCAGGTGTCGTGTTTACGGCGACAGCCATAGGCTATCAATTCAATTTTCTAATTAAAGGGCTTGTGGAGCGGGAACGTCCAATTATACTGGCATTGGTGGATGGGGAGGGTTTCAGCTTTCCTTCGGGCCATTCGATGGTATCTCTCATCACATATGGCATCATCCTGTATTTCCTGTGGCATTTTCTTAAGAACAGCCAGCGGTATATCGCTGCTTTCCTGGCAGCTTTGATCGTATTGCTGATCGGTTTCAGCCGATATGTCCTTCGTGTCCATTACTTGACCGATGTGCTGGCTGGTTTTGCTTATGGAATGGTCTTTTTATTGATTTGGATTTTGTTATATAAGTGGCTGCAGCATAAGCTTGGAAGACGGGAAAAAGCTCGTTCATATTGAATAGGCAAAGACAAGAGCCTGTCCAACCGCATGGACAGGCTCTTGTCATTCTTCATTGTCGATAAAATAGGTGGTGACGTAAGCCGGACCTGCGCTGAATGGCGGCCGCTTCGGCTGATCGGCATCTTTTTTATGGGCATGCTGGAATGCTTCGGACTTCTTCCAATCTTCAAAGTGCTGTTTGCCTTCCCAAGCCGTCAGTACAAGATATGTGTTGCCTGATCGAGGTCTCAACACTCGGAGCGCCTTAAAACCAGGCGTTTGATCGATTTTGCCTGCCCTGCGCTTGAAGACATCCTCAAATATAGGGCGTCCCTCCTCTGTGACAGGGATGTTGTTAATCGCGATGTACCCTTCGTCAGGGATATCACCTGTGCCTGTTACCTGTTCATATGTACGAGGTGCTGTGAATTTTGCTGCATTTGGTTCCTCTGTATAGGCAAGAGCGCCCTCCGGACCTTCGAACACCCAGATTTTCGCTTGCTCTTTTTTCTTCAGCTGACGAAGGAATTCTGTTGTACCATTGGTGAAGTATGCAATCATTTGTATTCAACCTCCCGGCATTATGTTAGAGTCAGTGTAGCAATTCCATGATACGCAATGCAAGCCAGGACCCCAAACGGCAGGAAAGATGGGTAAATGGCATTTTTTGTCGTATAATAAGGATTATAGAATGAACATGGGGATACGTAAGAGGTGAAACGAACGTTATGAAACGATCAGAACATAAGCAGCACCTGCGTATGCGCCGAAAGACTTTTTATCTTTTCGGGGCAGGTGTCATATTGGCAGGTTTGACTGCTGTCTATATCCTCTTGTTTTTCGGGGGAAGACTCGTTATCGATAAAGATGATTTGACACTGAAGGCTGCTTCGACTGTCGAAAACCAAGACGGGGAAATGATTGCACAGTTTTATGAAGAAAACCGGAAGCCTGTCAAATTCGATGAAATATCCGAGCATGTTAAAAATGCTTTTGTTTCCATTGAGGATGCCCGTTTTTACAGCCATCATGGTATCGACTTGCGGGCGACTGCCAGAGCGCTGTACCGCGATATCCTGGCGATGAGCAAAGTGGAAGGCGGAAGCACGATAACGCAGCAGACAGCGAAGAATCTTTTCTTCAAGAATGATAAGACTTTCACTCGAAAAGCGAAGGAAGCGATGGCTGCCATCTACTTGGAGAAGCATTACACGAAGAATCAGATCCTGGAATACTATCTGAATGAAATTTATTTCGCGCACGGTCTTTATGGCATCGAGTCAGCTGCCAACTATTACTTCAACAAGAGCGCAAGCGATTTGACTCTTTCAGAGAGTGCGATGCTGGCCGCATTGTCCAAAGCGCCCAATACGTACTCGCCGAATAATAATCCGGATCTGGCAAAGGAAAGACGAAATTTGGTGCTGGATGAGATGGAGGAGCAGGGCTATATCACGAAGGAAGAAAAAGACGCCGCACAAGCGGAGGACCTTGGCGTGACGGAGCCTGAAGAGGAACAGGAGCGTCCTTGGATCGAGAGCTATATCGATCTGGTGGCAGAAGAAGCGCAGGAGAAATATGATTTATCTTTGGAGGACCTGCGCACCGGAGGTTACCGGATCGTAGTGAACGTGGATGAAGATATCCAGCGTACGGCTTACGAGACAATGAAGGATGATACGTATTTCGATGGCTCGACAGAGGGCGTCGAGGGGGCTTTTGTCATGCTTGATCAGAACTCCGGCAAAATCGTCGCGGCTGTGGGGGCGCGTGATTTCAAGTATGGGGACATGAACAGGGTGACGGTGCCCAGGCAGCCCGGATCTGTGATGAAGCCGCTCGCTGTTTACGGGCCGGCACTGGATACGGGAGACTATAATGCGTACAGTGAGCTACCTGATGAGAAGGAAACATATGAGGGGGATTACACGGTTTCCAACTATGATGATCAGTACGAGGGCGATATCACGATGTATGAAGCCCTGCAGGAATCGAAGAATACGACGGCTGTTTGGCTGCTCGATCAGATCGGTATCAATACGAGCAAGTCATACTTGGAAAAGATGCATATCGATCTGCCGGATAAAGGTCTGTCCATCGCCCTTGGCGGTTTGGAGAAAGGTTTGACACCGCTGCAAATAGCAGAAGGTTTCCGCACGTTTGCCCATGAGGGGCAGTGGGTCGAATCCCAGTCCATCAACGTGATTTATGACCGGAACGGGGAAGCAGCCTTCGAAGCAGATCCACAGACGGAGGATGTATTTTCCGAACAGACGGCCTGGGATATGACTCGCATGCTGCAAGGAGTCATCACGGGCGGTACTGGAACTGCAGGGACCTATTATGGAGCGTTGGCTGGCAAAACGGGTACGACACAGCATCCGCTAGTGGATGGTGCTGATAAAGACGCATGGTTTGCCGGTTATACCCCTGAATATGTCGCTGTGAGCTGGATGGGATACGACAATTCGACAAAAGAAAACTATTTGGAGAGCGGCAGCTCGATGCCGACAGCACTCACGAAATCGATCTTGCGTCAAGTTTCCCAATACCGGACGATGTCATCAAGCTTTGAAAAGCCGGAGAATGCGGAGGATATCGGCGGTCCGGTTGAATTGCCGACAATCACGGATGCATCGATTTCCTATGGTTTCGGAGGTTTGAGACTAGTCAATGCCGATTTGACGTGGACGGCGAGCGATGACAAGCGGATCGTCTATCATATTTATAAAGAAACGGACGATGGCGCAGAGAAAATCGGGGAAGTACAAGGGAAGGGATCCTTCACAGTGGATAAAGTCAATCCGCTGAAAGACACTTCCTACTATGTGGTTCCATTCAATCCGCTGACGGATGAAAGCGGCGCAGAATCCAACCATACAGTCCTTTCTGGTTTCGGATTCTGACAAATTTCACGACTCTGACACAAATCGACAAAAAATAGCGATTTTTATGAGCCAAATGTATGCAAACGCCAATGAAATTTCGTATAGTTGGAAACGGATAATGAGGAGACGAAGGAGAAGGATTATGCCTAAGATCAAAAATGATACAATGCTGCGTGCTTTCCGCGGGGAAGCAACGGATTACACGCCGGTATGGTATATGCGCCAGGCAGGGAGATCGCAGAAAGAATACCGCGAGCTGAAAGAGAAATACTCCTTGTTTGAGATCACGCATCAGCCGGAGCTTGCAGCTTATGTGACGAGACTGCCGGTCGAGCAGTACGATGTCGATGCTGCAATCCTATATAAGGATATTATGACGCCACTGCCTGGAATCGGTGTGGATGTCGATATCAAGTCAGGAATCGGACCGGTGATCGCCAACCCCATCCGCAGCGTCCAGGATGTGGAGAGGCTTGGCACTTTGGATCCAGAGCGGGATATACCTTATATCCTGGATACGATCAAGCTCCTGACAGAAGAACAGCTGGAAGTACCGTTAATCGGTTTTTCCGGTGCGCCGTTTACATTGGCGAGCTACATGATCGAAGGCGGACCGTCAAGGAATTATCATAAAACGAAATCGCTTATGTATAGTGACCCTGCTGCATGGTTCGCATTGATGGACAAACTTGCCGAAGTATCCATCACGTATGCGAAAGCACAAGTGAAGGCGGGGGCGTCTGCCATCCAAATTTTCGATTCCTGGGTAGGTGCGCTGAATGCTGCGGATTACCGCACGTATATCAAGCCGACAATGGAGCGCATTTTCAGTGAATTGCGTGAAACCAATGTCCCGCTCATCTTATTCGGTGTGGGGGCAAGCCATTTGATATTGGAATGGAATGATCTGCCGGTGGATGTCATTGGTTTGGACTGGAGACTATCCATTCGGGAAGCAAGAGAGAAGGGCATTACGAAGACACTTCAAGGCAATCTCGATCCAGCGTTCCTGACAAGTGACTGGAAGGTGCTGGAGGAGCGGACAAAATCGATCCTGGATCAAGGCCGGGAGGCTGGTCCGCATGTATTCAACCTTGGCCACGGCGTGACGCCGGAAATACAGCCAAGTGTGCTGAAGAAGCTGACTACCTTCATCCATTCGTATTCCGCAAAACAAAATTCTATTCTTTAACCCGAGGTGTAAGACATGACAAAGAAAAAAGTTGGTTTACTGGTAATGGCGTATGGCACGCCATATAAAGAAGAAGATATCGAGCGTTATTATACGGATATCCGGCATGGACATAAGCCTACACCGGAGATGCTGGAGGATTTGACAAGCCGTTATAAAGCAATCGGCGGTATTTCCCCGCTTGCCCGTATCACGCAGGAACAAGCTGCTGCACTTGAAACAGCGCTGAACAAAGCGCAGGATGCCATCGAATTCAAAGCTTATCTTGGCCTGAAGCATATCGAGCCTTGGATCGAAGACGGTGTTGCTGCAATGGCGAAGGATGGTATCACAGAAGCCATTTCCCTCGTATTGGCACCACATTACAGTACATTCAGTGTCAAATCCTATAACGAGCGTGCCCAAAAAGCAGCTGCCGAAGCTGGCAACCTTCAGATTACGTCCGTGGAAAGCTGGTATGATGAGCCGGGATTCATCAAACACTGGTCAGATAAGATTTCCGAAATTTTCGCTGGCATGGACAAGGAAGAACGTGAAAAAGCAGCATTGATCGTATCTGCTCACAGCCTTCCGGAAAAAATCCTTCAGCATGGCGATCCATACCCAGATCAGTTGAAGCGTACAGCTGAGTTGATCCAGGAGCAGACTGGCATCAAGAATGTCGAGCTTGGCTGGCAGAGTGAAGGGAACACGCCTGATCCGTGGCTTGGGCCGGATGTACAGGATCTTACACGCGAGCTTTACGAGAAAAAAGGCTACCGTTCCTTCGTCTATGCTCCAGTTGGATTCATCGCGGATCATTTGGAAGTACTCTATGATAATGACTACGAATGTAAGGTCGTGTGTGACGAATTAGGTGCAAAATACTACCGTCCGGCAATGCCGAATACAGATCAGCAGTTCATCGATACATTGGCAAAGGTGGTTTTGGATCAGCAGGCACGAGTTGAGCGACATGGCTGAGAAAAAACAGATTGCAATCGTCGGGGGCGGCATTGCCGGCCTGACGACTGCATATTACCTGCAAAAGCAGATACGCGCCTATCGTCTGGACTATGAGGTAAAGCTGTTTGAAGCTTCCAGCCGCCTTGGCGGGAAGATCGAGACGCTGAAAAAAGATGGATTCATGATCGAACGCGGTCCGGATTCCTTTTTAGCACGTAAGGAATCAGCATCGCGCTTGATTCATGATATCGGCATGGAGAAGGATCTTGTCCGGAACAATACAGGTCAATCCTTTATATTGGCAGGCAAGAAACTGCATAAAATGCCGAAACGTGCTTTCATGGGTGTGCCGACGGAATTGAAACCTTTCTATCAGTCACGCCTTTTGTCAACAAAGGCGAAAGCACGTATCAGTGTGGAACCGATGCTGCCGAAAGGAAAAGAAGCACAGGATCAATCCATGGGCTTATTCTTCCGTCGCCGATTTGGCGATGAGCTGGTGGAAAATGTGCTCGAGCCCCTATTATCTGGTGTATATGCCGGCGATATCGATGAATTGAGCCTGATGGCGACATATCCGAAGTTCTATGAAGTGGAGCAGCAGTACGGAAGTGTGATCAAAGGACTGCAGGCCACGATGCCGAAGCCTCCGAAACAGAAGAAAAATGTGAAGCCGCCAGGTGCATTCCTTTCCTTGAAGAATGGACTGCAATCCTTGGTGGACGGGCTGGAAAAGCAGCTTGATCCAGGAACCGTCCAACTGGAAACAAGTGTGGATCATATTGAGCGCAAAGACGATCATTATCATCTGCTGCTCGGTAACGGCGAGGTATATCGTGCAGATGCCGCCGTCCTTGCGTCTCCTTTCTTTGCTGTCCAGCGCATGCTGAGCCAGTATGATTTCATGGAACAGCTGAGGGAAATGAAGGCGACATCCGTTGCCACGGTAGCAATGACATTCGATGCATCGGCAATCAAGAAGGATATCGACGGTACGGGCTTCGTTATCTCCCGTAACAGTAAATATCGGATCACTGCTTGTACATGGACGCATAAAAAGTGGGAAGGTACCACACCGGATGGCAAAGTTATGCTTCGCTGCTACGTCGGCAGACCCGATGACAGTGGAGTGGTGGACTTATCGGATGAGGAAATCGTCCAAATTGCCTTGAAGGATTTGAACAAGATCATGAAAATAAAAAGCAAGCCGCTCTTTTCCGTTGTCAGCCGCTGGAAAAAAGCGATGCCGCAATACGTTGTCGGTCATCTGAAGCGAGTTGCCGATGTGCGTGCCAACATGAAAATCCACTTGCCGGGCATATTCCTGGCAGGAGGGTCCTACGATGGAATCGGTATTCCCGATTGTATCGACAGCGGTGAGGAAGCTGTACAGAACGTACTGGCTTACTTGCGTGAAAAAAGCTTCTCCTGAGGGAGAAGC
>NZ_NQFP01000036.1:0-67508 GCF_002271665.1 Terribacillus sp. 7520-G
AAGATGAAATCTCCTGATAAGTTAATCATAACTTATCAGGAGATTTTTTATGTTTTGCTTTATACTTCTGTCGATTAGGGAATGTAAATATTTCACTTCATATTGAGACGAGAATATTCATATACTGCTAAGAGAAAGAAGGGAAGCATGGATGGAGCAATACTTTAACGATCAATTTTTAACGGTAATGATTAAAATAATAATTGCGATATTCCTTTCAGGTGCTATCGGGATGGAGCGTGGGATGGGTAATCATCACGCTGGTTTAAGGACTCACATCCTTGTAGGCGTGGGATCTTGTCTTATGATGATTTTATCTTTATATGGCTTTACGGAATTCAGCGAAGAGCATGACTATGTGCAATTCGATCCTGCACGTATACCTTCTTATGTCATCAGCGGGATCGGGTTCCTGGGAGCGGGGACGATCCTGGTCAATGGAACTACTGTCCGGGGTCTCACGACAGCCGCATCTGTCTGGACCGTAGCAGGCCTCGGTCTTGTGATAGGGGCAGGAATGTATATGGAGGCTGTATTCACAACCATCATCATTCTATCCATTCTCATATTCCTGAATAATTTCGAGAAACTGTTTTTGTCCAGTAAAAAGCAGAAAGCATACCTTCTCGATATTGAACTGGGCAGGGAAGATAGTGTGGCTCCCATCATGGAAATACTCGAGCGCCATCATCTGGCATTGACAAACATGAAAATGAAAAAGTATCACCATGATAGCAGGATGCTGCATGTTGAGTTGGAAACACGTCAGGCTATAAATGAAATGGAGCTCTTCGAGGAACTGACTGATCTAACCAATATCAAATCGGTCAGTACGGTGAAAAGTTAAAACCCTTTTTAAGGGTTTTTTTCTGTTTTTGGGGGCTATGCTAAAGAAGAAGTGCTTTGCATTCCTCCTGCAAAATGTATATAATATAGTCAAAGATAGTCAAAGTCAAAAGAAGGGAGGAAACTTGTGTGAGTAATAATATATCTGACATAATCGAGGCATATCTTAAGCAGATCCTTCAGTCAACGGATACGCAGGAAGTGGAGATAAAGCGAAGCGAAGTAGCCAATCGTTTTCAGTGCGTGCCCTCCCAAATCAACTACGTCATCAAAACGAGATTCACCGTCGAAAAGGGATATCTGGTTGAAAGCAAGCGTGGCGGCGGCGGTTATATTCGTATAATTCGGGTAAAGCATCATACGGAAGCAAGTTTGATAGACGACGTGATCGAAATGGTGCAGCCGCGAGTTTCACAGCAGACTGCCAATAACGTGATCGAACGCCTGGCAGAAGAGAATATCCTGACAGAACGGGAAGCGAAAATCATGCTTAGGGCAACCAGCCGAGATACACTAGCCTTCCCTCTTCCGCTTCGCGATGAGGTCAGGTCACGTATCCTGGTTTCAATGCTGACTGCTATCAAGTACTAGTCAGATAAGGAGGCATCAAGATGGAATGTCAAGAATGTCATATAAGGCCAGCTACATTACATTTGACGAATGTCGTCAATGGGCAGAAGACGGAAATGCATGTATGCGAGCAATGTGCCAAGGAAAACGGATATGTCTCCTACGGCCAAGAAGGGTATTCCCTGCATAACTTATTATCTGGTCTATTCCATATGAATCCATCGACTGTCCAAGGACATAAACACTTCTCTCAAGCACCGGCAGCACTTGCTTGTCCGAAGTGCGGACTCACCTATCATGAGTTTACCCGATTGGGGAAATTCGGTTGTGCATCCTGTTATGAAACATTCGAGGATAATCTGAACCCTATCTTCCGTCGGGTACACAGCGGCAATACCAAACACGAAGGCAAGATACCAAAGAGGATGGGCAGCGGTATCGAAAAGAAACGAAAAATCGCTGCATATCGGGAATCCATGCAGCAATATATTCAAGCGGAGGAATTTGAAAAAGCAGCGGAGCTCCGCGATAAGATACGTTCTTTGGAGCAGGATGGCCGGGAAGAGGGTGAGAGCTAATGTCACTTGAGAATTTCATGAGTGATGCAATCAGCCCGTGGATGAAAGAAAATGGACCGGATTGCGATATAGTCATGAGCAGCCGTATTCGGTTAGCCAGGAACTTTGAGAATCGAACTTTCCCCTTAATTGCCAAGGCAGAGGATTTGGACGATGTACTTAATTTCTTCCAAGACAGCTATCAGGATGCCGCATTCCAGGATCGCGGAAAGATGCAATTCATCCGGATTGCCGATTTATCACCGATCGAGAAAAAAGTATTTGTCGAGAAACATTTGATCAGCCCTCATTTGGCAGAACACGCAGAGGAAGCAGGAGTTTTGCTAAGCGAAAGCGAACAAGTCTCTATCATGGTAAATGAGGAGGATCACCTGCGGATCCAGCTTTATTTGCCAGGCTTCCAGCTGCAAAAGGCACTGCAGGAGGCATTTGAAGTGGATGATTGGCTTGAACAGAAGATAACATATGCTTTCGATGAGGAAAGGGGTTATCTGACTACCTGTCCGACGAATGTAGGGACGGGGCTCCGGGCTTCTGTGATGATGCATCTGCCTGCTTTGACCATGACGCATCAGATGAACCGGCTGACACCGGCAATCAACCAGCTCGGACTTGTCGTTCGCGGCATTTACGGAGAAGGCAGTGAGGCTCAGGGCAATATCTATCAGATATCCAACCAGATCACCCTGGGAAAATCCGAACAGGATATTGTCGAGGATCTGGAAAGCGTAGTCAGCCAGTTGATCGAGCAGGAAAGGCAAGCTCGGCATACGCTGACAGAGGAGCTGAGCATCCAGCTGGAGGATCGGATCTTCCGTTCTTATGGTACGTTGCGGTACAGCCGTATCATTGAATCCAAGGAAGCTGCAACCTGTTTATCCGATGTTAGGTTAGGCATCGATCTTGGGTATATAGAAGATATGCCTCAATCTATACTTAATGAATTAATGGTATTGATACAGCCGGGCTTCCTTCAGCATTATGCGAGAAGGAGCCTATCTGGCAGAGAACGAGATGTATTACGTGCCTCCCTTATCAGGGAGCGGATGCATTTGGAAAATAACTGACTGATCGAGGAGGAATTCCTATGATGTTTGGACGCTTCACGGAAAGAGCGCAAAAGGTCCTTGCACTTGCCCAAGAAGAGGCAGTGCGGCTTGGACATAATAATATTGGAACAGAACACATTCTATTGGGCCTGGTGAGCGAAGGCGAAGGAATCGCTGCCAAAGCTCTGACGACACTGGGATTGGAAACAGAACGCATTCAGGAAGAGGTCGAGCAGCTGATCGGGCGCGGCCAGAAAATCACTGGTACACCTTATTACACACCGCGCGCGAAGAAAGTGATCGAGCTTTCCTTGGACGAAGCGAGAAAGCTTGGTCATTCTTACGTGGGTACTGAGCATATCCTTCTCGGATTGATTCGCGAAGGAGAAGGTGTTGCGGCACGTGTGCTGAATAATCTCGGTGTCAGCTTGAACAAAGCGCGTCAGCAAGTGCTTCAGCTTCTTGGCAGTAATGAGTCCTCTGCAGGGAAACAGCGCGGCAGTCAGTCTGCCAGGGCAAATACGCCGACGCTTGACTCCTTGGCGCGCGATCTTACGGCCATTGCCAAAGAAGGCAATATCGATCCGGTCATCGGCCGTGAAAAAGAGATCGAGCGTGTCATTCAAGTCCTTAGCCGCCGTACGAAAAATAATCCTGTCTTGATCGGGGAGCCGGGTGTAGGTAAAACGGCAGTTGCTGAAGGTCTGGCGCAGCAGATCATCAATAATGAAATTCCGGAGATCCTGCGGGATAAACGTGTCATGACGCTTGATATGGGTACAGTCGTGGCGGGTACGAAATACCGCGGGGAATTCGAGGATCGTTTGAAAAAAGTGATGGAGGAGATCCGCCAAGCAGGGAATATCATCCTCTTCATTGATGAACTGCATACACTTATCGGTGCGGGCGGAGCGGAAGGGGCAATCGACGCTTCCAATATCCTGAAACCATCCTTGGCACGCGGGGAGCTGCAGTGCATCGGTGCTACCACTTTGGATGAGTACCGCAAGTATATCGAGAAAGATGCAGCATTGGAACGCCGCTTCCAGCCGATACAAGTCGATGAACCATCCGTGGAGGAATCGATTCAGATCCTCACTGGCTTGCGTGATCGCTATGAAGCCCATCACCGTGTAACCATCACCGACGATGCGATTCGTGCAGCAGCGGAATTCTCCGATCGTTACATTACGGATCGTTTCCTTCCGGATAAAGCGATCGACTTGATTGATGAGGCGGCTTCCAAAGTACGTCTTCGCTCTTACACTGCTCCGCCAAACTTGAAAGAGCTCGAGCAGAAGCTGGAGGAAGTTCGCAAAGAGAAAGATGCAGCCGTACAAAGCCAGGAATTCGAAAAAGCGGCTTCCTTGCGTGATACAGAGCAGCGCCTGCGTGATCAGCTGGATCAGACGAAGGACCAGTGGAAAGAGAAACAAGGTCAGGAAAGCAGTGAAGTCACTGTGGAAGACATCGCTTCCGTTGTTTCCATCTGGACTGGAGTGCCGGTTGCCAAGCTGACAAAGGATGAATCCGAACGCTTGCTCAATATGGAGCAGACATTGCATGACCGCGTCATCGGTCAAGAAGAAGCGGTTGTCGCAATCTCCAAAGCAATTCGCCGGGCGCGTGCAGGTCTCAAGGATCCAAAACGTCCGATTGGTTCCTTCATCTTCCTTGGACCGACAGGAGTCGGAAAAACGGAACTGGCACGTGCATTGGCTGATTCCATGTTCGGTGACGAAGATGCGATGATCCGTATCGATATGTCCGAATACATGGAGCGCCATTCCACAGCACGCCTAGTCGGCTCTCCTCCAGGATATGTAGGATATGAAGAGGGCGGACAGCTCACGGAGAAAGTTCGTCGCAAGCCATATTCCGTCGTCTTGCTTGATGAGGTGGAAAAAGCACATCCAGAGGTCTTCAACATCTTGCTTCAAGTGTTAGAGGACGGACGCCTGACCGATTCCAAAGGTCGTCTGGTCGATTTCCGCAATACGATCCTGATCATGACTTCCAACGTCGGAGCAAGTGAGCTGAAACGGAGCAAATCACTAGGTTTCACATTGGATAGCGAAGATCAGAACTTCAAGGATATGAAGGCGAAAGTGACAGAGGAACTGAAGAAAGCATTCCGTCCTGAGTTCTTGAACCGTATCGATGAAACGATTGTGTTCCATCCTCTGGAGAAGAAACACATGAAGGATATCGTTACATTGATGGCAGATCAGCTTAAGAAGCGTCTTGCACAGCAGGATATCGAGTTTACGCTGACAGATGCTGTGATTGAGAAGATTGCCGATGAAGGCTTCGATCCGGAATATGGTGCGCGTCCGCTGCGCCGTGCAATCCAGAAGAATATCGAAGATTTATTATCGGAAGAGCTTCTGCGCGAGAATATCCGCAAAGGTCAACAAGTGAATATAGATGTTGATAAAGATGGTAAGTATATCGTTACGGGCAAATAATGAATAGGGAGGTGTTTACGCCTCCCTTTTTGCTATTTATTTGTGTAATATTTTCTATAATAATGATTTTATTTGATATATTTCTGTAACTTTTATGCCGTAATTATCGTATAAAATGATGAAGAAGGATTTGATAAGTTTGGCAAAGAGAAAGACAAAGTATGTTTGTCAGGAATGCGGATATGAATCTGCGAAATGGATGGGCAAATGCCCGAGCTGCAATAATTGGAATACCTTCACGGAGGAAGTGGTTTCACCGGCTGGCAGCGGTGCCTTCCGTCATTCAAATACGACGACAGCTGCAAAGCCGCAATCGATTACGGCCATCCACTCCGAAAAGGAGCCGCGGGTGACGACGAATCTCCCTGAATTCAATAGGGTGCTTGGCGGCGGCATCGTTGCAGGATCGCTTGTGCTTATCGGCGGCGACCCTGGTATCGGTAAATCCACCTTGCTATTGCAAGTCAGTGCACAGCTGGCCGAAAAGGAATTACCTGTTTTGTATATCTCAGGAGAGGAATCGGCACGGCAGACGAAACTGAGGGCCGATCGTCTTGGTGTAAAAGCTGATCAGCTCTATGTTTTATCGGAGACCAATCTGCAGGACATCACGCGGCATATAGAGGATGTGAAGCCGGCATTCGTTGTTGTCGACTCCATCCAGACCGTTTATCGGGAAGAAGTCACCAGCGCGCCTGGAAGTGTTTCGCAGGTGAGGGAATGTACAAGTGAGCTGATGCGGGTTGCCAAAACGAATGGCATTCCGATTTTCCTCGTCGGTCATGTGACGAAAGAAGGCGCAATTGCCGGTCCGAGGCTGCTGGAGCATATGGTGGATGCCGTACTTTATTTTGAAGGGGAACGTCATCATACATTCCGGATACTGCGGAGTGTGAAGAACAGGTTTGGAAGTACAAATGAAATGGGTATCTTCGAGATGAAGGAAGAAGGATTGAGGGAAGTGACGAATCCGTCCGAAATCTTCCTGGAAGAAAGGTCACAAGGCGCAGCAGGATCGACAGTCGTGGCATCGATGGAAGGAACACGGCCGGTCCTGGTCGAGATTCAGGCACTCATCTCCCCTACTAGCTTCGGGAATCCGCGGCGTATGGCTACCGGTACAGATCATAACCGGGTACCGCTGCTGATGGCGGTGCTGGAGAAGCGGGTCGGGCTTATGCTGCAGAACCAGGATGCATATGTCAAGATTGCGGGCGGTATGCGCTTGGACGAGCCTGCCATCGATCTCGCGGTGGCTGCAAGCATCGCATCCAGCTTCAAGGACAAGCCGACCAAACCGGATGATGTCTTGATCGGTGAGGTGGGTTTGACTGGGGAAGTGAGACGCGTATCGCGTATAGAACAGCGTGTCCAGGAAGCGGCCAAGCTCGGCTTCAAGCGAGCAATCGTACCGAAGAAGAACCTGGATGGCTGGACAGTACCAGCAAGTATCAAAGTCGTTGGGGTCAACTCCGTAAGTGAAGCACTCCGGATTGTGTTGGGAGAGGATTGACCTCTCCTTAAAATAGTAATATTTTTTGACATTTTCTCTAAATCTATGCTACTATGTAATATTTCCTAAATTGACTGGGTTCATAAAACGTGCTACGGTAAAACTGCAATTATTTATTTTTACGTCTAATATATTTTGTTTCAGGTAATACTTTCTGTTAGGAGGTGACAGTAATGTTAAAACGAATCGTGCAATTATTCATTATCGTTGCAGGCGGTATGATCGGGTTTCTCTACATCCCCAAATTGATGGATCTAGTGAACCTTACCAACATTGGTTGGCTCGATTCCCCGATTGTCGGGTTGATTGGCGGAGCTATTCTATTATTCTTATTACTGTTCTGGGTGGTCGATTATATTGTCGGCTTCATCCATTGGGTGGAGGACTCACTGGTCAAGACCCCTGCTGCTGACTTGTTCTTTGGAAGCATCGGGCTCATCATCGGATTGGTCGTTGCGTATTTGATCACAATCCCGATCCGCGGTATCGGTTTTGTGCTTGTATCGGAAGTGCTGCCGCTGTTCGTGACAATTTTCCTTGGGTACATCGGTTTTCAGGTCGGCTTCAAGCGCCGGGATGAATTCCTGAATATGATGACACTGGCGAAAAAGGACAAAAAGAAAGCAGCGGATGAACAAGAAGCCGCAGAAGAGAAGGTCCAGGCTATCCAGCCAAAATCGAAACTGCTGGATACAAGTGTCATCATCGATGGACGAATCGCCGATATTTGCGAAACGAATTTCCTTGAGGGCACGATCGTCATTCCGCAATTCGTATTGAACGAGCTCCAGCATATCGCTGACTCATCTGATGCATTGAAGCGAAATCGCGGCCGTCGCGGCCTGGATGTCCTGAACCGCATCCAAAAGGATATGCCAGGTGTGAAAGTGGAATTTTACGAAGGTGATTTTGAAGATATTCCGGAAGTGGATTCCAAGCTGGTAAAATTGGCAAAGGTCATCGATGGCATTGTCGTGACGAATGATTTCAATTTGAATAAAGTTTGTGAATTCCAGAATGTACCGGTGCTGAATATCAATGATTTGGCAAATGCGGTGAAGCCGGTCGTCATTCCGGGTGAGGAATTGACTGTCCAGGTGATCAAGGACGGGAAAGAGCATAATCAAGGCGTGGCTTACTTGGATGACGGTACGATGATCGTTGTCGAGGAAGGGAAGAATTATATCGGCAAGACGATCGAAGTGCTTATTACAAGTGTCTTGCAAACTTCTGCCGGCCGAATGATCTTTGCAAAGCCTAAATTACTTGAAAAAGCATTGTGAATAAGTATAACATAATAGAAGTAGACAAAAGTGATAACATTGGGATGTTATCGCTTTTGTTTGGATTCGACATAAAATAAGGCGGTAAATATAGATGTATTATCAAGCTATCGTGTTAGCTGCCGGGCAAGGGAAACGGATGCAGGCCGGCCGCAATAAGCAATTCCTCACAATTGGACAGAAGCCGCTCATTGTCCATACGCTGACAGTTTTCGACAAGGATCCTTGGTGTGCATCCATCACGCTTGTTGTAAGCAAGGCTGATCGCGAATTGATGCTTCAGCTGCTGGCCGTTCAAGAATGGTCGACACCAATCAATCTGACAGAAGGCGGAAGCGAGCGGCAGGAGAGTGTCCTGATGGGGCTGGAGGCCTTGCCTAAGAAGTCCGGTATGGTATTCATACACGATGGCGCACGGCCGTTTGTTACGATCGACAGGCTTCATGCCCTGGCTGAAGCCTGTCAGCAGCACCGTGCTGCAATCCTGGCGGTGCCTGTCACCGACACAATCAAGCTGCGCCGGGGCAATCGTCTGGAAACGATGGACAGGGGGCTTTTGTGGGCTGCCCAGACACCGCAGGCTTTTGATTATCAGCTTATCTACGATGCTCATGTATCGGCAAAGGTGGACGGAATGCTTGGCACAGATGATGCGTCATTGGTCGAGCGGACCGACCACGATGTTTTCATCGTGGAAGGCAGCTACGATAATATGAAGCTCACGACACCAGAGGATCTATACAAAGCGGAAGCATTTTTAAATGGCAAATAAAGCGAGGTCACATTATGTTTCGAATTGGACAAGGATTTGATGTACATGCATTTGCGGAGGGCAGACCTTGTATCATCGGCGGAATCACGATTCCTCATGAACTTGGGCTGCTGGGGCATTCAGATGCGGATGTACTGTTACATACAGTTGCGGATGCCTGTCTCGGTGCCCTGGCACTAGGGGATATCGGCAAGCATTTCCCGGATACCGATCCTGCTTTCAAGGATGCGGATTCAGAAGTATTGCTGCGGCATGTTTGGCAGCTTGTAAAAGAGCAAGGATACAAACTAGGGAACTTGGATTGCACAGTCATCGCGCAAGCGCCGAAAATGGCACCATATATCGATCAGATCCGAGAAAATATAGCAGGGATGCTTGAAGCCGATCCAGGTCAGATCAATGTGAAAGCAACTACAACGGAACAGCTCGGCTTCACTGGCCGGAAGGAAGGAATCGCTGCCCAAGCAGTCGTCCTTTTACAGCAAGCCTAACATAATCGAAAGGGAGTTAATCATATGTCAAAACCTGTACGTGTGCGCTATGCGCCAAGTCCGACTGGACATTTGCATATTGGAAACGCACGAACTGCATTATTCAACTATTTATTCGCCCGTCATCATGACGGTAAATTCATTGTCCGCACAGAGGATACAGACCAGAAGCGTAATGTGGAAGGCGGCGAGGAAAGCCAGTTCAGCTATTTGAAATGGCTTGGTATCAAATGGGATGAAGGTGCCGACATCGGCGGTGAGTACGGACCGTACCGTCAATTGGAGCGTCTTGATATATACCAAAAATATGTTGATGAATTGCTGGATCGCGGCCTTGCTTATAAATGCTACGTGACGGAAGAGGAATTGGAGAAAGAGCGTGAGGAGCAGAAGGCGAAGGGCCAAGTTCCTAAGTATTCTGGTGCACACCGTGATCTGACACCGGAACAGCAGGCAAAGTTCGAAGCGGAAGGCAGACAGCCGAGCATCCGTTTCCGCGTGCCGGAGAATAAAACATACAAGTTCAATGATATCGTCCGCAATGAGATCAGCTTCGAATCCAGTGACTTCGGTGATTGGGTCATCGTGAAGAAAAATGGTATCCCGACATACAACTTCGCTGTGGCAATCGATGACCATTTGATGGAGATTACACATATCCTTCGAGGGGAAGAACATATTTCCAACACACCGAAGCAGCTGATGATCTATGAAGCATTCGGCTGGGAGCCGCCTCAATTCGGTCACATGACGTTGATCCTGAACGAAAACCGCAAGAAGCTCTCCAAGCGTGATGAGCATATCCTGCAATTCATCGAGCAATATAAGAACCTAGGTTATCTGCCGGAAGCAATGTTCAATTTCATCAGCTTGTTAGGCTGGTCACCAGTCGGGGAAGAAGAGATCTTCTCCAAAGATGAAATCATCAAGATTTTTGATCCGAACCGTCTATCCACTTCTGCTGCCATCTTTGATCCGCAGAAGCTGAAATGGATGAATAATCAGTATATCAAGTCGGAGGATGCAGATCGCATCGAGAAATTGACATTGCCGCATTTGATTCAAGCTGGCAAGCTGCCTGAGAACATGGAAGACTCCCGCCGCGACTGGGCAGCAGAACTTATTGCACTTTACAAAGACCAGCTGAATTATGGTGCGGAGATTGTCGAGCTGACAGAACTATTCTTCCAGGAAGATATTTCTTATGATGAAGAAGCCATGGCTGTGCTTGGTGAGGAGCAAGTACCGGATGTCCTGAAGGCATTTTCCGAGCAGCTTGCATCATTGGAAGCATTCGAGCCGGATGCAATCAAAGGTGCTATCAAAGCGACTCAGAAACAGACCGGACAAAAAGGCAAAAAGCTATTCATGCCTATCCGTGTAGCGACAACAGGTGTCACGCATGGTCCGGAGCTGCCGAATTCCATCCACTTGCTTGGTGAGACTGTGGTACAGAATCGCCTTCGTGCAGCAATCGAGCAGCTGTCAAAGTAAAATATTCACTTTTTGTCTGAAATATAATATAGTAATACTACACATTTGAACGTAGAAGAGGAGAAGTAGGCATCTGCCTTTCCATCCAGAGAGAGCCGCATACGCTGCGAGCGGCTTTGGAGAGCTTTTGCTGAAATGCACCTCGGAGTCTTTTGCCGAACTATCAGTAGGTAAAAGCGGTTCTCACCGTTATCAGAGTGAAGCTGGGGAAGCCTGTGGGCTCGCCCAAATAGAGTGGAACCGCGCGAAAAGCGTCTCTGTCATATGTACAGGGACGTTTTTTTTCGTGAAACGATAGAAGCGGAAAGGAAGGGCAAAATGGGATTTTTCAAGATGCTGAAAGAGGATGTCATGGTTGTTTTCGACCAGGATCCAGCTGCTCGCTCATATCTGGAAGTTATCCTTACGTATTCCGGCTTGCATGCCATTTGGGCACATCGAGTTGCACACCAATTGTATAAGCATAAATTCTATTTCCTTGCCCGCGTTGTTTCACAAGTGAGCCGTTTCTTCACTGGCATCGAGATACATCCAGGAGCCAAGATCGGCAGACGTTTCTTCATCGATCATGGCATGGGTGTCGTCATTGGGGAGACGTGTGAGATCGGCGACAATGTAACGATTTTTCAGGGTGTGACATTAGGGGGCACAGGGAAGGAAAAAGGCAAACGGCATCCGACGGTCAAAGATAATGCACTTATTGCAACAGGAGCCAAAGTGTTAGGTTCCATTACGATAGGTGCCAATTCGAAGGTAGGCGCGGGGTCTGTTGTCTTGCATGATGTTCCGGATTGTTCCACGGTTGTCGGCATTCCGGGACGCGTCGTCATCAAAGATGGTGAACGTATCAGGAGAGATCTGAATCATCAGGATTTGCCGGATCCGGTTGCGGAGAAACTAAGAGAAATGGACGAGGAAATAAAAGCACTGCAGCAGGAATTAGCCGCTGCCAAAGGAGAGAAGCAGCATGTCGGTAAAAATTTATAATACATTGAGCCGGAAAAAGGAACCATTCGTTCCGATTGAAGAAGGAAAAGTAAGCATGTATGTCTGCGGACCTACTGTTTACAATTACATCCATATCGGTAATGCAAGACCGCCAATCGTATTCGATACGGTCCGGCGTTATCTGGAATACCGCGGCTATGAAGTCAAGTATGTCATGAACTTCACGGATGTCGATGACAAAATCATAAACGCCGCAAAAGAAATGGGCGAAGATGTCTATGCGGTAGCAGAGAAATTCATCCAAGCTTACAAAGAAGACACATCCGCCCTTGGAGTAAAAGAAGGGGCCCTTCATCCGCGTGTCACGGAGAGCATGGAAGAGATCATCGATTTCGTGCAAGGGCTGATCGATAAAGGCTACGCGTATGTATCCGAAGGAGATGTCTATTTCCGTACACGTTCATTTGACGGTTATGGGAAATTGTCCCATCAATCCATTGATGAATTACGTTCCGGTGCTCGTATCCGCATCGGGGAACAGAAGGATGATCCCCTTGATTTCGCACTATGGAAAAATGCAAAGCCAGGCGAGATTTCCTGGGATACACCATGGGGCAAAGGGCGTCCCGGCTGGCATATCGAATGCTCGGCGATGGTGAAAAAGCACCTTGGTGACACAATCGATATCCATGCAGGCGGAACGGATCTTACTTTCCCGCACCATGAAAATGAGATAGCTCAATCAGAGGCACTCAATGGGAAGTCATTTGCGAATTATTGGATGCATAACGGTCACATCAATATCGATAATGAGAAAATGTCCAAGTCCCTGGGCAACTTCATCCTTGCGCATGACTTGATCAAGAAACATGATCCGCAAGTATTGCGCTTCTTCATGCTGAGCGTACATTACCGCAATCCGATCAATTTCACGGATGAATTACTGGAAAGTGCCAAGACAGGTTTGGCACGAATCAAGAATGCCTATGAGAACCTGCAGCATCGAAAAGCTGCGAGCACAAACCAGGATGGCAATGCCGACGGTGTGATGGAGACGATCCAAGAGCTCAGGGCTCGTTTCGAAGAAGAGATGGATGACGATTTCAATACAGCCAACGCAGTTTCTGTATTATTCGATCTGGCTAAAGAAGCGAATGTCTACTTGCAGCAGGAACAAACATCCGAACAAGTCATCGAAGCCTTCACAAAAGCATTCGAAGACCTTGGCGGAGTACTTGGTGTCACTTTTGCTGCAGAAACGGAATTATTGGATGATGAGATCGAAGACTTGCTGGCTCAGCGGGTAGAGGCGCGTAAGAACCGTGACTTCCAGGAAGCGGATCGGATCCGGGATCTGCTCAAGGAGAAAAATATCATCCTGGAGGATACACCGCAGGGGACGCGCTGGAAAAGAGGATAATGCATGAATGTCAAACAAATGAAGAGTCTGGCGCTCGCCTATATGGGGGACGCTGTTTATGAGATCTATGTCCGCCGGCATTTACTGCAAAAAGGGGAGGTCAAACCGAATCAGCTGCATCATGCAGCTGTCACCTTCGTTTCTGCCAAATCGCAAGCGAAGGTGATCCGGGATTGGCTCGAGCAGGACATGCTGTCGGAGGAAGAGCAGGCTGTCGTACGGAGGGGACGTAATGCCAAGTCTGGTACCGTGCCGAAAAATACAGACGTACAGACTTACAGATACAGTACAGGCTTTGAAGCGCTGATTGGGTATCACTATCTGCTGGAAAATACAGATCGCCTTGAGGCCCTTATACAAGCAGCTATCACACATGTGGAAGAAAGGAGTCAACAGCATGGCAGATGAATGGATAATCGGCAAGAACCCTGTCACCGAAGCATTGCGATCAGGAAGATCGATCAATAAAATCATGGTTTCGGAGCATTTGCAGCCAAAGACATGGCAGTCGATACAGGAGCTTGCAAAAGCAAACGGCACTATCGTGCAAAAAGTGCCGAAACGAAAATTGGATCAATTGATCGAGGGGAATCATCAAGGGATCGTTGCTTCGGTTGCAGCTTATGAATACAGCACAGTGGATGATTTATTCCGTGTGGCGGAGGAACGGGAAGAGGAGCCATTCTTCATTATTCTGGATGAAATGGAGGATCCGCATAATCTTGGTTCGATCCTTAGGACGGCAGATGCGGTCGGAGCACATGGTGTGATCATTCCGAAGCGTCGTTCGGTCAGTCTGACAGCCACTGTAGCGAAGACATCCGCTGGTGCAATCGAATATATCCCGGTGGCGCGTGTAACGAATTTGGCCAAGACGATCGATCAGCTTAAGGAACGGAATGTATGGATTGCTGGTACTGCGGCAGAGGGTGCGATCGATTATCGCCGTCTAGATGCAGTCGGAGCGATCGCCCTTGTCATCGGAAATGAAGGAAAAGGTATCAGCAGACTTGTCCGTGAGAAGTGTGATTGGACAGTTTCGCTGCCTATGCAAGGTAAAGTCACTTCGCTCAATGCCAGTGTCGCGGCTAGTCTCCTCATGTATGAGGTAAACCGTCAGCGTCATCCGCTAGGGGAATAAATATGGTCATCTTGGTGGTCGATGGCTATAACGTCATCGGAGCATGGGAGGAACTGCATGCACTCCGCGACAAAGATTTTGAACAGTCCCGCCAGCTGCTGATCGAGAAGCTGGCCGAGTATCAGGCTTACACTGGACACCGGGTCATCGTCGTCTTCGATGCTTACCATGTGAGAGGCTTGGAAAAAAAATACGAAAACTTTAAAGTTGAAGTTGTTTATACAAAAGAAAAAGAGACAGCGGATGACCGTATCGAAAAATTGATTAAAACGTTGAAAAATGTCAAGACACAAGTCTATGTCGCAACAAGTGATTATGCGGAACAGCGTACTATATTTGGGCAAGGAGCCCTTCGTAAATCTTCCAGGGAACTATATCTGGAAATCAAACAGATCGAACGGGAAATCGACCAGGAAATCAGGGATTACAATAGTCGACAATTCCAGCCAAAAATCCCCTTGAAACCCGAAATCAGGGATACGCTCGAAGCATGGCGCAGAAGGAAGAAATAGCCAAAGTAGTATATTGACGGTTATTTAGGGCGCCTGTATAATGACCGTATAAATTCGCGGTATACATGGTCAGGGGGAATCCTTAAGTGACAATTGTCAAACAGCGGACGGAAGACCAGGATTATGCAGTGATGGAAGATAGTGTTCTTGTGGATTTAGTGAAAGCAGGTCATGTTGATGCCCTAGATTTTCTGATTAACAAGTATCGAAATTTTGTCAGAGCGAAAGCTCGTACGTATTTTCTGATTGGAGCCGACCGGGAAGACATTGTCCAGGAAGGGATGATTGGCCTTTATAAGGCCATCCGTGATTTTAATGGTGAGAAGCTCGCTTCATTCAAGGCATTTGCTGAACTTTGTGTGACGAGGCAGATCATCACAGCAATCAAGACAGCGACCAGACAGAAGCATATTCCGCTCAACTCTTATGTATCGCTGGACAAGCCGATCTATGATGAGGAATCAGACAGGACGCTGCTTGATATCATCGTGAGCTCAAAAGCAGGCGATCCGCAAGATGTCCTGATCAACCAGGAGCGATTCCTCGATATGGAGGAGAAGATGGCACAGCTCCTCAGCGAACTCGAAAGACAAGTGCTCGCCCTTTATTTGGACGGCAGATCTTATCAGGAGATTTCCGAGGAATTGAAGCGGCATGTCAAGTCGATTGATAATGCCTTGCAGCGGGTAAAACGAAAGCTTGAACGCTATCTTGAGATCAGCGAAGTGACATTATAGCTCCGTTGACAAGCGATTTCATGCGTGCTAGAGTAAAATTGTGTCAAAATACCCGAGAGGGTGGAGAAGTTTGCGTAAAACAGTTACATTGGCGTGCTCGGAATGCCTGAGCCGCAACTATTCCACCGCAAAAAGTGGAAATCAATCACAGCGATTAGAGACTAAGAAATTCTGCAAACGATGCGACAAGCATACGGTCCATCGGGAAACGAAATAGACAACAATGCCTGTCGGCGAGAGTTTGGGGGTAGTACCGTGAATCCTGTTACGTTTTTGAAAAATGTATCCAAAGAGATGAAGAAGGTCAGCTGGCCAACTGGCAAAGAGCTGTATCGCTACACGATCGTGACAGTTTTAACAGTCGTGTTCGCTGCTATATTCTTCGGCTTGGTCGATTTAGGGATCTCTGAGATTTTAAATTTATTCTTTTGAATAATACCCACTGATATATGCTATAATGGTATTAAATATTGCTCGTAGAGAAAAACCCGTTGCGTACGGGTTTTTTAAATTGGTCTTTTTTGTCCAGCATCGGCAATAACTAAACCAAAGGGAGGGAAGGACAAGCGCTTGTCCTGACAGCATGGAAAAAAGATGGTATGTCGTACACACTTATTCTGGATATGAAAACAAAGTAAAAGCCAACCTGGAGAAAAGACTCGATTCCATGGGAATGGAAGATAAGATCTTCCGCGTCGTCGTTCCCGAGGATGAAGAGACGGAAATCAAGAACGGTAAACGTAAAACGGCAATGAAGAAGGTCTTCCCTGGTTACGTATTGACGGAAATGATCATGACGGATGATTCTTGGTATGTCGTACGGAACACGCCGGGTGTCACTGGTTTCGTCGGATCGACTGGTTCAGGTTCCAAGCCGACACCGCTTTTGGAAGAGGAAGTGGAGGTCATCCTTAAACGGATGGGCATGGAGGAGACCCTGACAGAATTCGATTTCGAAGAGAAGGAAAGCGTCCGCGTCACCGATGGGCCATTCACCGATTTCACAGGTACAATCGAACATATCGACATGGATAAACAGAAAGTCAAAGTCCACGTCAATATGTTCGGGCGGGAAACACCGGTGGAACTTGATTTCTCCCAAATCGAAAAATTATAATCCGGCATCCGGAATTTATTTGGAAGCCCCTTGCATTGTTTGTGGATAAATGCTAGAATCTTAATGTTATTGACTATAGTGTACGCTATCTATAGCTATACAGACATGTTGAGTGGGAGGGTGACAAGCCCTATTACCACATCACGGACTTAAGGAGGTGTGTCTCGTGGCTAAAAAAGTAATCAAAGTTGTAAAATTGCAGATTCCTGCAGCTAAAGCGAATCCAGCTCCACCAGTTGGACCGGCACTAGGTCAAGCAGGTGTGAACATCATGGGATTCTGTAAGGAATTTAACGCCCGCACGCAAGAACAGGCTGGCTTGATCATTCCAGTTGAAATCACGGTATTCGAAGACCGTTCATTTACATTCATCACCAAAACTCCGCCTGCTGCAGTCTTGCTTAAGAAAGCAGCTGGTATCGAATCGGCATCTGGTGAACCGAACCGTAACAAAGTCGCTACACTTAAACGCGATAAAGTTAGAGAGATTGCGGAAACTAAAATGCCTGATTTGAATGCTGCAAACGTTGAAGCAGCAATGCGTATGGTTGAAGGTACTGCTCGCAGTATGGGAATTGTCATCGAAGACTGATTCCATTTCAATCAAGGAAACTGACGAGGTTGCGTGAATGGAGGATCCCATTTCGCAGCCTTTTTAAAAGCCGGCATTTCCGGCATTTGCGGACTCTGTCCGTTCCGCTTTAACAAGTGGGAGGTCCTACCGTTAAAACCACAATCCGAGGAGGAAAAGGAAATGGCTGTAAAAAGCAAAAAGAAACAAGAAGCACTTAAGCTTGTTGACCGTACTCAATTGTACGAAGTGAAAGAAGCTGTTGCACTTGTCAAAAAGACTGCAACTGCTAAATTCGATGAAACAATCGAAGCTGCTTTCCGTTTGGGTGTAGACCCTAAGAAAGCCGACCAGCAAATTCGCGGTGCGATGGTATTGCCGCATGGTACTGGTAAAACTCAACGTGTATTGGTATTCGCTAAAGGCGATAAAGCAAAAGAAGCGGAAGCTGCTGGAGCCGACTTCGTTGGCGAACAGGATCTAATCGCGAAAATCAACGGCGGCTGGTTCGAGTTTGACGTTATCGTTGCAACTCCGGACATGATGGCTGAAGTTGGTAAATTGGGCCGTGTGCTTGGACCAAAAGGTCTAATGCCTAACCCGAAAACTGGCACAGTTACATTCGACGTAGAAAAAGCTGTCCAGGAAATCAAAGCTGGTAAAGTAGAATACCGCGTTGATAAACAAGCTAACATCCATGTACCAATCGGCAAAGCTTCCTTCTCTGAAGAGAAATTGGAAGAAAACCTTGTTGCATTGATCGAACAGCTTATCAAAGTTAAACCGCAAGCTTCCAAAGGCCTTTACATGAAGAACGTAGCGATCGCTTCTACTATGGGCCCTGGAATCAAAGTTGACGTAGCTCCTTTCCGTTAATTGTCTGTTGACATCTAATTGGAAACACTATATAATCAACTGTGGTTAAAACCTAATAAACGTTATACCTAAGACAGCAGGTGCCCGAGGGCTTAATTTCCTGCCGAGGTGTGTGAGATAAAACAGGCAGTCTGTTCCGACTGTTCCTTGTGATCATGCCTCCATGTCGAATGGAGGCATTTTTCATGTTAACTCCAGGTATAATGGTGAACAAGCTAACAGGAGGTGGAACATATGTCCAAGATCATCGAACAAAAGAAACAGGTTGTAAATGAAATCGCTGAGAAATTCCAAGCGAGCCAATCTACAATCGTAGTAGACTACCGCGGTCTTACTGTTTCTGAGGTGACTGAACTTCGCAAACAGCTTCGTGAAGCTGGTGTGGATTTCAAAGTCTACAAAAACACGTTGACTCGCCGTGCTACTGAAGTAGCTGGTTTGACTGAACTAGACGAGAACTTGACAGGCCCAACTGCTATTGCCTTCAGTAATGAAGACGTAATTGCTCCTGCTAAGATCTTGAACGAGTTCGCCAAAAAGAACGAAGCACTTGAAATCAAAGCTGGTGTCATCCAAGGCAATGTAGCTTCTGTGGAACAAGTCAAAGAACTTGCAGATCTACCGAACTACGAAGGCTTGCTTTCCATGTTGCTTAGCGTGCTACAAGCACCGGTTCGCAACTTCGCTTATGCTGCGAAAGCAATCGCAGAACAAAAAGAAGAGCAAGGCGCTTAAGGCGGCCTGAGACTTCCAAACAAAATAAAACATTTTCCAAGGAGGAAATATCATGTCTAAAGAGACAATCATTGAAGAGATTAAAGGTATGTCCGTTCTAGAATTGAACGATCTTGTTAAAGCTATCGAAGAAGAATTCGGCGTTACTGCTGCAGCTCCTGTAGCTGTTGCTGGTGGCGGTGCTGCTGAAGCTGCTGAAGAGAAAACTGAATTCGACGTTGTTCTTACAAGCGCTGGCGCTTCTAAAATCAAAGTCGTTAAAGCTGTTCGCGAAGCAACTGGCCTAGGTCTTAAAGACGCTAAAGATCTTGTTGATAACGCTCCTGGCAACATCAAAGAAGGCGTATCTAAAGATGAAGCTGAAGAACTTAAAGCTAAACTTGAAGAAGCTGGAGCTTCTGTAGAAGTTAAGTAATAGTTAAGCAATAAAAAGAAAGCTCGCCCTCGGGCGAGCTTTCCTTTTATCTATCTCTCCATGGCAATCGTGAATGGATCCTGAAAAAGAAGGTGACCAATTATGTCGGATCATTATTATACCAATCAGCCGCAATCCAAAAGTGCTCCTGCTACATGGCGTTTCACATTGAAAGGCAATGAACTTGTTTTCACTTCGGATAGCGGAGTATTTTCCAAGAAGGAAGTGGATTTCGGGTCCAGGGTTTTGATTGATGTCTTCAGAGAGCCGGAAATAGAAGGGGATATACTGGATCTTGGGTGTGGATATGGACCGATCGGCATTTCATTTGCAAAAGCTTTCACAGATCGTTCCATTGTGATGAGTGATGTCAATGAGCGTGCAGTATCACTTGCCAAGCAGAATGCTGAGGCGAATGGGGCGAGCAACACACATTTCTATGTGAGTGATCGCTTGACCGCTTTTTCGGACCGGAAGTTCGCGGCAATTGCTACCAACCCTCCAATCCGGGCAGGCAAGAAGGTTGTACATCAGCTATTTGAAGAGAGCCATCAGGCGCTTCTTCCTCAGGGGGAGCTCTGGGTTGTCGTTCAAAAGAAACAAGGTGCCCCATCTGCCCAGGAAAAATTGAACCAGCTGTTCGGTTCATGTGAAATCGTGAAGAAGGATAAAGGCTATTACATCCTATTGGCTAAAAAAGATTGACTCGCATAAAAGCTTGTGGTAGTATTGTAAAATGCCAATAGATAACGATACTCGGAGAGGATTATAATTTTCTTTGGGGATCGTGTTTAAACTGTCGGCTGATTGGCAAGACTGCTATCAATATTGTGTTTTTGCCTTTGTCGATTTTATCTAAATATGTATGATCAGGGTTATGTCGCCATTCGGAGGAGCTAGCAAGCTGAATTTTTAACGGTTTTTATGAAAAAACCTTTTTCGCTTTTAGCTTGAAGGCGGTGCAGAGGGACAGTCGGAGTGTGTCGCTGTTGGAATTATACCACTTTCTGATTTTCAATAAACAGGAAAGGGAGCCCGTTTCATTACAACATTCACATCACATTCGTATTTATGCGAATGCTTTTCTATGTAAACGGAAGATGTGAACAATGCAAATATTGTGGCGATTCATTTATGTTAGCTACAATATATAATTTATTGCTTGGAAAGTCAATCGGCATTCCGGCAATTCAGACAGACCTTTATCCGAAGAAGGTTGGTCATGCAGGGAGTATACAGCAGGGAAAACTTGCTGCAGGATGTTGATTTACTGCAATCTTTAAGATTGCAGCTTGAATACATTACTAATGTTTGATTTGAGGGGTGAAGCTGTTGACAGGTCAAGTAGTTCAGTATGGACGACACCGCCAGCGCAGAAGCTATGCACGTATTAGTGAAGTGCTAGAGTTACCGAATCTTATCGAGATTCAAACCGCTTCTTATGAATGGTTCTTAGAAGAAGGATTACGAGAGATGTTCCAGGATATTTCCCCGATCGAGGATTTCGCGGGTAATTTATCGCTGGAATTTGTCGACTATAGCCTTGGCGAACCGAAATATCCAGTAGATGAAGCAAAAGAAAGAGACGTTACCTATAACGCTCCGCTTCGTGTGAAAGTCCGCTTGTTGAACAACGAGACAGGCGAAGTAAAAGAACAGGAAGTATTCATGGGTGACTTCCCATTGATGACAGATACAGGAACGTTCATCATCAACGGTGCTGAACGCGTAATCGTATCACAGCTTGTTCGCTCCCCTAGTGTTTATTTCAGTGAGAAATTCGACAAGAACGGGAAACGCGGCCACACAGCGACAGTCATTCCTAACCGTGGTGCATGGCTTGAGTTCGAGACGGATGCAAAGGATGTGGTCCATGTCCGCATCGACCGTACGCGTAAGCTTCCGATCACTGTCCTGCTTCGTGCACTCGGATTCGGAAGTGATCAGGAAATCATCGATCTTATTGGTGATAACGAGTACCTTCGCAACACATTGGAGAAAGATAACACAGAAACTACCGAAAAGGCATTGCTTGAAATCTATGAGCGTCTTCGTCCGGGAGAGCCGCCTACTGTAGAGAATGCGAAAAGCTTGCTTGTTTCTCGTTTCTTCGATCCAAAACGTTACGACCTGGCACATGTAGGCCGTTACAAAATGAATAAAAAGCTTCATATCAAAAACCGTCTGTTCAATCAGACATTGGCTGAGCCGATCGTCGATGAAGAGACTGGTGAAGTGCTTGCACAAAAAGGCGACAAACTGGACCGTCGTCTGCTTGATAAGATCCTTCCTCATCTTGACGGTACAAATGGCAAGTTCGGTGAGAACATCCTGGAACCGCATGATGGTGTAGTGGAAGATCAAATATTGGTTCAAACAATCAAAATCGTCGACCCGACTGATCCGGAAGGCGAACGTACATTGAACGTCACTGGTAACGCAACAGTCGATGATAGCGTGAAGAACCTGGACCCTGCCGATATCGTGGCAGCTGTCAGCTACTTCTTCAACTTATTATATGAAGTTGGCGACACAGATGACATCGATCACCTTGGTAACAGAAGATTGCGTTCTGTCGGTGAATTGCTTCAGAACCAGTTCCGTATCGGTCTTTCCCGTATGGAACGTGTGGTGCGTGAGCGTATGTCCATCCAGGATACATCTGCCATCACACCGCAGCAGCTGATCAATATCCGACCGGTGATTGCGTCAATCAAGGAATTCTTCGGAAGCTCCCAGCTTTCCCAGTTCATGGACCAGACAAACCCGCTTGGCGAGTTGACGCACAAACGTCGTCTTTCTGCTTTGGGACCTGGTGGTTTGACTCGGGAACGTGCCGGCTTTGAAGTGCGTGACGTACACTACTCCCACTATGGAAGAATGTGTCCGATCGAAACGCCGGAGGGTCCGAACATCGGTTTGATCAACTCTCTTTCCACTTATGCGAAAGTGAACAAATTCGGTTTCATCGAAACGCCTTACCGCCGTGTCGATCCAGAGACGAACCGTGTGACAGATCAAATTGATTACCTTACTGCCGATGAGCAGGATAACTATGTTATCGCACAGGCGAACTCTCCGCTTGCGGAAGATGGCTCCTTCGAGAATGAAGAAGTCGTTGCCCGTTTCCGTGAAGAGAATACAATTGTTGCTCGTGAGCGTATCGATTACATGGACGTATCACCGAAACAGGTTGTATCTGCCGCGACCGCGTGTATCCCATTCTTGGAAAACGATGACTCCAACCGTGCACTGATGGGTGCGAACATGCAGCGACAAGCAGTACCGTTGATGCAGCCGGAAGCACCGATCGTAGGTACAGGTATGGAATATGTATCCGGTAAAGACTCCGGTGCAGCAGTCATCTGCAAAGCGGAAGGTATCGTGGAGCGCGTCGAAGCGAAAGAAATCATTGTACGTCGTATCACAGAAGTTGGCGGCAGTGAAGTGAAAGGCGATACAGATCGTTATCGTCTGCAAAAATTCAATCGTTCCAACCAAGGAACTTGCTATAACCAACGTCCGATCGTCAGTGTCGGCGACCGTGTCACAAAAGGTGAAATCCTTGCTGACGGACCTTCCATGCAGGATGGAGAACTTGCTCTTGGACGCAACGTACTCGTTGCCTTCATGACATGGGAAGGTTACAACTACGAGGATGCCATCATCATGAGCGAACGCCTTGTGAAAGATGATGTATACACATCCATCCATATCGAGGAATACGAATCAGAAGCGCGTGATACGAAGCTTGGACCGGAAGAAATCACTCGCGACATCCCGAACGTCGGGGAAGATGCGCTGAAGAACCTTGATGAACGCGGAATCATCCGTGTAGGTGCCGAGGTTTCCGATGGTGATCTGTTGGTTGGTAAAGTAACGCCTAAAGGTGTGACGGAGCTATCTGCAGAAGAACGTCTATTGCATGCGATCTTCGGCGAGAAGGCTCGCGAAGTCCGTGATACATCCCTTCGCGTACCTCACGGTGCCGGCGGTATCGTATTGGATGTCAAGATCTTCAACCGTGAAGACGGAGATGAACTGCCACCGGGTGTAAACCAGCTTGTACGTGTTTATATCGTTCAGAAACGTAAGATTTCTGAAGGGGATAAAATGGCTGGACGTCACGGTAACAAAGGGGTAATCTCCAAAATCCTTCCAGAAGAGGATATGCCGTTCATGCCGGACGGAACGCCAGTCGATATCATGCTTAACCCACTAGGGGTACCATCCCGTATGAACATCGGACAGGTGTTTGAGCTTCACTTGGGTATGGCAGCTCGTGCGCTGGGCATCCACGTTGCAACACCGGTATTTGATGGTGCGCGTGAAGAAGATGTTTGGGAAACGCTCGAAGAAGCTGGTATGCCGCGTGATGCGAAGACGATCCTTTATGATGGCAGAACCGGTGAACCATTCGATAACCGTGTATCTGTCGGTGTATCGTACATGATCAAGCTTGCCCACATGGTTGATGACAAGCTGCATGCTCGTTCCACAGGTCCTTACTCACTGGTTACGCAGCAGCCGCTTGGTGGTAAAGCACAGTTCGGCGGTCAGCGTTTCGGTGAGATGGAGGTATGGGCACTGGAAGCATATGGTGCGGCGTATACCCTGCAAGAGATCCTTACTGTCAAATCCGATGACGTAGTCGGACGTGTGAAGACGTATGAATCCATTGTCAAAGGTGATAATGTACCAGAGCCTGGTGTGCCAGAATCATTCAAAGTATTGATCAAAGAGCTTCAGAGCCTTGGTATGGATGTCAAGATCCTCAATGGTGATGAAGAAGAAGTAGAAATGCGAGAACTCGAAGATGAAGACGAGACGCAGGTACCTGACCGCATCAATCTTGATGTACAGGAAGGTTAATGCGCCCAAACATCGACTGCAGGGCAGTAACGGGATACTAAAAGGGAGGTAGGCCCCTTGATAGATGTAAATAATTTTGAGTTTATGAAAATAGGTTTGGCTTCACCTGATAAGATTCGTTCTTGGTCTTACGGAGAAGTCAAAAAGCCGGAAACGATCAACTATCGTACATTGAAGCCTGAAAAAGACGGTTTGTTCTGTGAGCGCATCTTCGGTCCGCAAAAGGACTGGGAATGCCATTGCGGTAAATACAAGCGCGTCCGTTATAAAGGCGTCGTATGTGATCGCTGCGGCGTGGAAGTCACCAAAGCCAAAGTGCGCCGTGAGCGCATGGGACACATCGAGCTGGCAGCTCCTGTGTCTCATATTTGGTACTTCAAAGGTATTCCGAGCCGTATGGGTCTTGTACTGGATATGTCTCCTCGTGCGTTGGAAGAAGTCATCTACTTTGCAGCGTACATCGTAACAGATGCCGGAGATACAGCACTTGAGAAGAAGCAGCTTCTTTCCGAGAAAGAATACCGCTTGTATCGTGAGAAATACGGTAATACATTCCAAGCTCAAATGGGTGCAGAAGCGATCCGCAAGCTCCTTCAAGACATCGACTTGGAAAAAGAAGTGGAAACACTTCGCGAAGAATTGAAAACAGCACAAGGTCAGCGCAGAACGCGTGCGATCAAGCGCCTGGAAGTGATGGAAGCATTCCGTCATTCCGGCAATGAACCTTCTTGGATGGTATTGGATGTACTTCCGATCATTCCTCCGGAGCTTCGCCCGATGGTTCAGCTTGATGGTGGCCGATTCGCCACATCTGACTTGAACGACCTTTATCGCCGGGTAATCAACCGGAATAATCGTCTGAAACGCCTTTTGGACCTTGGTGCACCTAGCATCATCGTACAAAACGAGAAACGCATGCTGCAGGAAGCAGTCGATGCGTTGATCGATAACGGCCGCCGCGGCCGTCCGGTCACAGGTCCTGGTAACCGTCCATTGAAATCTCTTTCTCATATGCTGAAAGGTAAACAAGGACGTTTCCGTCAGAACTTGCTTGGTAAACGGGTAGACTATTCCGGACGTTCCGTAATCGTCGTAGGTCCGCATCTGAAGATGTATCAGTGTGGTCTTCCGAAAGAAATGGCGCTTGAGCTATTCAAACCATTCATCATGAAAGAATTGGTTGAAAAAGGACTTGCGCATAACATCAAATCCGCAAAACGCAAAATCGAACGCTTGCATCCGGAAGTATGGGATGTACTCGAAGAAGTCATCCGTGAGCATCCGGTATTGCTTAACCGTGCACCTACGCTTCACCGCCTAGGAATCCAGGCATTCGAACCGACGTTGGTAGAAGGCCGCGCGATTCGTCTTCACCCGCTTGTATGTACAGCTTATAATGCTGACTTCGATGGTGACCAGATGGCCGTTCACGTACCTCTATCTGCGGAAGCGCAGGCAGAGGCTCGTATCCTTATGCTTGCTGCACAGAATATCTTGAACCCGAAAGACGGTAAACCAGTCGTGACACCGTCCCAGGATATGGTACTAGGTAACTACTACCTTACTCTTGAGCGTGAAGGTGCAATCGGCGAAGGCAAAGTCTTCAAAGATGTCAACGAAGCGATGCTTGCTTACCAAAATGGTTATGTACACCTGCACACTCGTGTGGCGGTAGATGCCGGCTCTTTGAAAAATGAAACATTCACGGAAGAGCAAAACAACCAAATCCTGCTTACAACAGTGGGTAAACTTATCTTCAACACGATCTTGCCGAGCTCGTTCCCTTACATGAACGAACCGACTCGCGAGAATCTGGAAGAAAAAACACCTGCACACTACTTCGTTGAGAAGGGTGCGAATATCAAAGAGGAGATCGCGAAACGCGAGATTATCTCCCCGTTCAAAAAAGGTTTCCTAGGCGACATCATTGCCGAGGTGTTCAAACGCTTCAAGATCAGTGAAACGTCTAAAATGCTTGACCGCATGAAGGACCTTGGATTCAGCTATTCCACTAAAGCAGGTATTACGGTTGGTATCTCCGATATCGTCGTATTGAAAGAGAAAACGGAAATCCTTGATGAAGCACAATCCCGCGTGGATAAAGTGCTGAAGCAGTTCCGTCGCGGTTTGATCACGGAAGAAGAGCGATATGACCGAGTCATTTCCATCTGGTCCAAAGCGAAGGATGACATCCAGGATCGCCTGATGAAGTCCTTGAGCAACCGCAACCCGATCTTCATGATGAGTGATTCCGGTGCCCGCGGTAACGCATCCAACTTCACGCAGCTTGCTGGTATGCGTGGTTTGATGGCCAACCCGGCTGGTAGAATCATCGAGTTGCCGATCAAGTCCAGTTTCCGTGAAGGTCTGACAGTACTAGAGTACTTCATCTCTACACACGGTGCGCGTAAAGGTCTGGCCGATACAGCCCTGAAAACTGCCGATTCCGGTTACTTGACTCGTCGTCTTGTCGACGTGGCGCAGGATGTCATCATCCGTGAAGAAGATTGCGGAACCGACCGCAGCTTGAGAGTCCGCGCACTGACTGAAGGAACTGAAATGATCGAACCATTGTATGATCGCCTTGTCGGCCGTACAGCGTTCGAGAATGTCAAACATCCTGAAACAGGCGATGTGATCATCAAGAAAAACGAATTGATCGATGAAGATACAGCAAGACAAATCGTTGATGCAGGTATCGAAGAAGTTGCCATCCGCACAGTCTTCACATGTAACACGAAACATGGTGCATGTAAGAAATGCTACGGCCGCAACCTTGCTACTGGCAGCGACGTCGAAGTCGGCGAAGCAGTCGGTATCATTGCTGCACAATCCATCGGTGAGCCAGGAACACAGCTTACAATGCGTACGTTCCACACAGGCGGTGTAGCCGGTGACGATATCACGCAAGGTTTGCCTCGTATCCAGGAATTGTTCGAGGCGCGCAACCCTAAAGGTCAGGCTGTCATCTCTGAGATCAAAGGTACAGTCATTGAAATCAATGAAGTGAAAGAAAAGCAAGAAATCGTCATTCAAGGTACAGTGGAAACGAAGACTTACACAGCTCCATACGGTGCACGCCTGCGTGTGGCTGAAGGAGATGCGATCGAAGCTGGTCAGGAGCTTACAGAGGGTTCTGTCGATCCGAAAGAATTGCTTCGCGTTCGCGGTGTAGCCGGCGTTCAGCAGTATCTATTGAAAGAAGTGCAGAAAGTATACCGTATGCAAGGGGTAGAAATCGGCGATAAACACGTAGAAGTAATGGTTCGCCAAATGCTTCGCAAAGTACGTGTCATCGATTCTGGTCAAACGGATGTATTGCCGGGATCACTTCTTGAGATCCATCAATTCAAAGAAGCAAACCGTGAAGTCTTGCGGGAAGGTTTCCAGCCAGCCAGCGGTAAACCAGTATTGCTGGGTATCACGAAAGCTTCTCTTGAAACGGATTCCTTCTTGTCTGCCGCGTCCTTCCAGGAGACTACTCGTGTCCTGACCGATGCAGCCATCAAAGGTAAGCGCGATGAACTTCTCGGTTTGAAAGAGAATGTCATCATCGGTAAGCTTGTTCCTGCAGGTACTGGCATGCCGCAGTACCGCAAGATCAAAGCGAAGCTGGAAGCGCCTGAAGAAGTGACAGAAGGCCAGGAGATCGAATCTGTAACACCGTAACGGTGCCCTAATAAACAAGGAAACAAAATAATTGTCGGAAGCACAGTAAATCTCTTGTGAAGGTGATTGACATCAGCTTCCTTGAGTGATACTATATTCAAGGTGCTTCCGATTCTCCTTGTATACTTTGGAGGATATGCATATGTCTTATGAAAAAGTAGCACATGCTAATACGGGAATCGTTATCGGAACCAAACAAACACTCAAGGCCATGAAGCAAGGCCAAGTGAAAACAGTTGTCATTGCAGATGACGCTGCCGAGCATATTACCAGCCAGGTGAGAAAGCTGGCAGAGGAATTAGGCATACCAGCGATCCAAGTCGATTCTATGAAACGATTAGGTGAAGCTTGTGGCATAGATGTAGGGACAGCTACTGTGGCAATCAGGAAATAGTTTTGACGCAGCTGATGCTAGCTCAGCTCGTGAAAGCTTTGTTTTTTGCCAAAAAATGAACCACCTGGATGTGTGGTATTACAAAAAGCTTTGAAAGGAGGAAAAAACATGCCTACTATTAATCAATTAGTACGCAAAGGTCGCGTAAGCAAAACAAAGAAATCTGACTCTCCAGCATTGAACAGAGGGTACAACAGCTTCAAGAAGTCTTTGACTAACCAGTCTTCTCCACAAAAACGTGGTGTTTGTACTCGTGTTGGTACAATGACTCCGAAGAAACCAAACTCTGCATTGCGTAAATATGCACGTGTACGTTTGACAAACGGAATCGAGGTTACTGCCTACATTCCTGGTATCGGACACAACTTGCAAGAGCACAGTGTTGTTTTGATCCGCGGCGGACGTGTAAAAGACTTACCGGGTGTACGTTACCATATCGTACGTGGAGCTCTTGATACTTCAGGTGTTGACGGCCGCGCACAAGGTCGTTCCAAATATGGTACGAAACGCCCTAAAAAATAAGACAAAAATAAGCTAACCATCATAGGAAAGGAGGAGAACATATGCCAAGAAAAGGTCCTGTAGCTAAACGTGATGTGTTGCCAGATCCGTTGTATAACTCTAAATTGGTAACTCGTTTGATCAACCAAATCATGGTTGACGGACAACGCGGTAAAGCTCAAAAGATTCTTTATGCAGCATTTGAACTAGTTAAAGAACGTAGTGGAAACGATCCAATGGAGGTTTTCGAACAGTCCATGAAGAACGTCATGCCTGTACTTGAAGTACGCGCACGCCGTGTGGGTGGTTCCAACTACCAAGTACCAGTTGAAGTACGTCCAGAGCGTCGTCAAGCACTAGGTCTTCGTTACATTGTCAACTACTCCCGTCTGCGCGGTGAGAAAACAATGGAAGAGCGCCTTGCCAACGAAATTCTTGATGCTTCCAACAACACAGGTGCTTCTGTTAAAAAACGTGAAGATATGCATAAAATGGCGGAAGCGAACAAAGCGTTTGCTCACTACCGCTGGTAATATCTATCTTAAATTCACTCTAGGAAGGAGAAATACCGAATGGCTAGAGAGTTCTCCTTAGAAAATACGCGTAATATCGGTATCATGGCTCACATCGATGCCGGTAAAACAACTGCAACAGAGCGTATTCTATTCTATACAGGACGTATCCATAAAATCGGAGAAACTCATGAAGGTGCTTCTCAGATGGACTGGATGGAGCAGGAGCAGGAACGTGGTATCACTATCACATCCGCTGCAACAACTGCTCAATGGAAAGGCCACCGTATCAACATCATCGATACACCGGGACACGTAGACTTCACAGTTGAAGTAGAACGTTCCCTGCGTGTACTTGATGGAGCGGTAGCTGTGCTTGATGCACAGTCCGGAGTTGAGCCGCAAACTGAAACAGTTTGGCGTCAGGCTACAACTTACGGTGTACCACGTATCGTCTTCGTTAACAAAATGGATAAAACAGGTGCAGACTTCCTTTATTCCGTTAAAACGATGCACGAACGTCTGGGCGCTAATGCGCACCCAGTACAACTTCCGATCGGTGCGGAAGATAATTTCGAAGGAATTATCGACCTTATCACAATGGAGGCTTTCTATTATCTCGATGATTTGGGTCAGCGTACAGATGCTCGTCCTATTCCAGATGATATGAAAGAACTTGCGGAAGAATACCGCACAAATCTTCTTGAAGCTGTAGCAGAACAAGATGAAGATCTTATGGAACGCTACCTTGAAGGAGAAGAGATCTCTAACGAAGAGCTTAAGCAAGCAGTTCGTAAAGCGACTCTATCTGTTGAATTCTACCCTGTATTCTGTGGTTCAGCATTCAAAAACAAAGGTGTTCAGCTTTTGATCGACGGTATCGTTGATTACTTGCCAGCACCTACCGACGTACCAGCCATCGAAGGTATCGTTCCAGGTACTGAAGAGAAAATCGTACGTAAATCCAGCGACAGCGAACCGTTCAGCGCACTTGCCTTCAAAGTGGCGACTGACCCATTCGTTGGTAAACTTACTTTCTTCCGCGTGTACTCCGGTACATTGGAAGCAGGTTCTTACGTGAAAAACTCTACGAAGGACAAGCGTGAGCGCGTAGGCCGTATCCTGCAAATGCACGCTAACAGCCGCGAAGAGATTTCCAAAGTTTACGCTGGTGACATCGCCGGAGCAGTTGGTTTGAAAGATACTACGACTGGTGATACTCTATGTGATGAAAAATCACTGGTTATCCTTGAGTCCATGGTATTCCCAGAGCCGGTTATCTCTGTTGCGATCGAACCAAAAACGAAAGCGGACCAAGATAAGATGTCCGTTGCCCTTGGTAAACTAGCTGAGGAAGATCCTACATTCAGAACTGAAACAAACCCTGAAACTGGTCAGACTATCATCTCCGGTATGGGTGAGCTTCACTTGGATATCATCGTAGACCGTATGCGCCGTGAATTCAAAGTCGAAGCAAACGTAGGTGCCCCACAGGTAGCATACCGCGAAACATTCCGCGCAGCTGCTGAAGTCGAAGGTAAATTCGTACGTCAGTCCGGTGGTCGCGGTCAGTACGGTCACGTTTGGATCAAATTCGAGCCGAACGAAGAAGGTGCTGGTTTCGAATTCGAAAACAACATCGTTGGTGGTGTCGTTCCTCGTGAATACATCCCATCTGTTGAAGCTGGTATCAAAGAAGCGATGGAAAACGGTGTATTGGCTGGTTATCCGCTAATCGACGTAAAAGCATCCCTATTTGATGGTAGCTACCACGATGTCGACTCCAACGAGATGGCCTTCAAGGTTGCAGCTTCCATGGCGCTTAAGAACGCCAAGAGCAAATGTCAGCCGGTACTCTTGGAACCACTTGTAAAAGTGGAAGTCGTAATCCCAGAAGAATATTTGGGAGACATCATGGGTGATATCACTTCCCGTCGCGGACGTGTCGAAGGCATGGATACTCGCGGACCTTCCCAAGTAGTCAATGCATTCGTGCCGCTTTCCGAAATGTTCGGTTACGCAACAGCGTTGCGTTCCAACACACAAGGCCGCGGAACTTACACAATGACATTCGATCACTACGAAGAAGTGCCTAAGAGCATCAGTGAAGAAATTATCAAGAAAAACGCTGGTGAATAATTGATTTTTTACCGGTAATCAAGTATAACTTGTATTGGAAGCCTGCGTGCGCGCGCGTATGCTTCCGAAATACAAGAAACATACTATCTATTACATGAGATATTTCCATATTTAAGGAGGAATTACTAATGGGTAAAGAAAAATTCGACCGCTCCAAATCCCACGTTAACGTTGGTACAATCGGACACGTTGACCATGGTAAAACAACACTAACTGCAGCTATCACAACTGTACTTCACAAGAAATCCGGTTCTGGTGAAGCTATGGCTTACGATCAAATCGATGGTGCACCAGAAGAAAGAGAACGTGGTATCACAATCTCTACTGCACACGTTGAGTACGAAACTGAAACTCGCCACTATGCGCACGTTGACTGCCCAGGTCACGCTGACTATGTTAAAAACATGATCACTGGTGCTGCACAGATGGACGGAGCTATCCTAGTAGTATCCGCTGCTGATGGTCCAATGCCACAAACTCGTGAGCACATCCTGCTTTCCCGTAACGTAGGTGTACCTGCGATTGTTGTATTCCTTAACAAATGTGACATGGTTGACGATGAAGAGCTTCTTGAGCTTGTTGAAATGGAAGTTCGCGATCTACTAAGCGAATACGACTTCCCTGGTGATGATGTACCAGTTATCAAAGGTTCTGCTCTTAAAGCACTTGAAGGCGAAGCGGAATGGGAAGAAAAAATCTTCGAACTTATGGATGCGGTTGATGAGTACATCCCAACTCCTGAACGCGATAAAGAAAAACCATTCATGATGCCAGTAGAGGACGTATTCTCTATCACTGGTCGTGGTACAGTTGCAACTGGCCGTGTTGAGCGCGGTGAAGTAAGAGTCGGTGACGAAGTTGATATCATCGGTCTTAACGAAGCTCCTAAGAAAACAACTGTTACAGGTGTAGAAATGTTCCGTAAGCTTCTTGACTACGCTGAAGCTGGAGACAACATCGGTGCGCTTCTTCGCGGTATCTCCCGTGAGGATGTAAACCGTGGACAAGTACTTGCTAAACCAGGTACAATCACTCCACATACAAAGTTCAAAGCAGAAGTTTACGTTCTTTCTAAAGAAGAGGGTGGACGTCACACTCCATTCTTCTCTAACTATCGTCCGCAGTTCTACTTCCGTACAACTGACGTAACTGGCGTAGTTAACCTTCCAGAAGGTACTGAAATGGTAATGCCTGGCGATAACACCGAGATGTCCGTTGAGCTTATCTCTCCAATCGCTATCGAAGATGGTACTCGCTTCTCTATCCGTGAGGGTGGCCGTACTGTTGGATCAGGCGTTGTATCTGTTATCGAAGCGTAAGCTGAAATAACTATATAGAAGAAACAGACAGCAGACGTGCTGTCTGTTTCTTTTTTTATGCTTATATGCACCAGAGATTGGCAGCACCAGTTAAATGTAAAAAATGCTGAAATGACTTGAAAACCGACTGCATGCTCTGTATAATACATAAAGTGTCATCTTATGGGAGATTACAGTCTATTAGGCTGTAAACTTAGATAAGACTTGCATTGACCGCGTTTTTTCTATATAATTATAATGTTGGTCATTTAAAGGCGATGATGCGGGAGGTTGTTGGCACACCAGGCCCCTTTGCCATGGCAGGGTGGTCAAGTTAATTTCCGCTGAGAATGTCCTAAATAATAAGGGCGATAAAGGAGGGAAAATAATGGCAAAAGAGAAAATCAGAATCCGTTTGAAAGCATACGATCACAGAATCCTTGATCAGTCTGCAGAAAAAATCGTAGATACAGCGAAACGTTCTGGTGCGAACGTATCAGGTCCGATTCCGCTTCCTACAGAGAAATCTGTATACACAATTCTACGTGCGGTGCACAAATACAAAGACTCCCGTGAGCAGTTCGAAATGCGTACTCACAAACGTCTTATCGATATCGTTAGTCCTACACCGCAAACAGTCGATTCTTTGATGAGACTTGATCTACCGTCCGGTGTGGACATCGAAATTAAACTATAATTTTACACAAAATAGGAGGTGTAACGGATGACGAAAGGAATCTTGGGACGCAAGATCGGCATGACACAGCTATTCACTGAAAGTGGTGAACTTCAAGCTGTAACAGTTATCCAAGCTGAACCAAACGTAATTCTTCAAAAGAAAACTGTCGAATCCGACGGTTACAATGCATTGCAACTAGGATTTGCTGATCAGAAAGCAAACAACGCAAATAAACCTGCAAAAGGCCATGCTGAGAAAGCAAACACAACACCTAAGCGCTACATTCGTGAAATCCGTGACGCTGCTCTTGACGAACACGAAGTTGGGCAAGAGATTAGCGTAGAGATTTTCGCTGCAGGAGACGTAGTAGACGTAACAGGTACTTCTAAAGGTAAAGGATTCCAAGGTGCAATCAAGCGCCACAACCAATCCCGCGGACCAATGTCACACGGTTCCCGTTACCACAGAAGACCAGGTTCCATGGGTGTAATCGACCCTATGCGCGTTTTCAAAGGTAAAGCACTACCAGGACAAATGGGCGGCGAGCAAATCACTGTTCAAAACCTTGAAATCGTTAAAGTTGACGCTGAGCGCAACCTTATCCTTGTAAAAGGTAACGTACCTGGTGCGAAAAAATCTTACGTGAAAGTATCAAGTGCCGTTAAAGGTAACTAATTCACAATACGAAGGGAGGATATATCATGCCTAAAGTAGCACTATTCAACCAGAGCGGATCTCAAGTCGGTGAAATCGAATTGAACGATTCCGTATTCGGTATCGAGCCACACACACATGTATTACACGAAGCAGTACTAATGCAGCGTGCTTCCATGCGTCAAGGTACGCATAAAGTAAAAGGACGTTCTGAAGTACGAGGCGGCGGAAGAAAACCATGGCGTCAAAAAGGTACTGGCCGCGCACGTCAAGGATCCATCCGTTCACCACAATGGGTTGGCGGTGGAACAGTTTTCGGACCGACTCCACGCAGCTACAGCTACAAACTACCTAAAAAAGTTCGTCGTCTAGCGCTTAAATCAGCACTATCTTCTAAAGTACAAGAAGAAAACATCGTAGTATTGGAGAGCCTTGCATTCGATGCTCCAAAAACGAAAGATGTCGTTGCTATGCTTAACGCACTGAACGTTGATAGCAAGGTGTTGATCGTCACTGCAGATAAAGACGAAACTGTTGTACGTTCTGCAAACAACCTTAAAAACGTTAAAGTGTTGACACAAAGCGAAGTTAACGTTCTTGACTTGCTTACGCATGATAAGCTGATCTTAACGAAAGAGGCAGCTGAAAAAGCAGGGGAGGTGCTTGCATAATGAGAGATCCACGTGATATTATTAAGCGCCCTGTAATTACGGAACATTCTTCCGACCTGATGGTCGATAAGAAATACACTTTCGAAGTTGACAAACGTGCCAACAAAATCGAAATCAAACAAGCGGTTGAAGTAATCTTTGGTGTTAAAGTGGAACAAGTGAACACTCTTAACCTTAAAGGTAAATTCAAACGTCAAGGTCGTTATGGCGGATACCGCCCAGATCGTAAAAAAGCAGTTGTAACACTTACAGAAGACAGTAAAGAAATCGACTTCTTCGAAGGTGTTTAAGAACTAAAAGAGAAGGAGGGAAACAACGATGGCGATTAAAAAGTATAAACCGACTTCAAACGGACGCCGTAATATGTCTGTATCGGATTTTGCTGAAATCACAACTGACAAGCCTGAGAAATCATTGCTTGCACCGCTTCACAAACGTGGCGGACGTAACAACCAAGGTAAATTGACAGTACGTCACCAAGGTGGTGGACACAAACGTCAATACCGTATCATCGACTTCAAACGCGACAAAGATGGAATACCAGGACGCGTTGCTACAATCGAGTACGATCCAAACCGTACTGCGAACATCGCTCTAATTCACTATGTAGATGGTGAAAAACGCTACATCCTTGCTCCAAAAGGCTTGGAAGTAGGAATGGAGATCCTTTCTGGTGAAGGTGCTGACTTCAAAGTGGGTAACGCTATGGAGCTTGCTACAATCCCAGTTGGTACGATCATCCACAACATCGAGTTGAAACCAGGACGCGGCGCTCAGCTAGCTCGCTCTGCTGGTGCACAAGCTCAAATCCTTGGCCGTGAAGGCAAATATGTTCTTGTAAGACTGACTTCTGGCGAAGTGCGCCTAGTACTAGGTACTTGCCGTGCGACAGTCGGTCAGGTTGGTAACTTGGAACATGAACTAATCACTGTTGGTAAAGCAGGACGCTCTCGCTGGAAAGGCAAACGCCCTACAGTCCGCGGATCTGTAATGAACCCTAATGATCACCCACACGGTGGTGGTGAAGGACGCGCTCCAATCGGACGTAAATCACCAATGTCTCCATGGGGCAAACCGACACTTGGTTACAAAACACGTAAACGTAACAAGCAGTCCGATAAATTTATCGTACGTAAGCGTAAAAAATAATGTGGTAGCAAGGCGGGGATTTTCACCCGTCTCCATATCGCAAAGGGAGGTTTATGTATGGGTCGCAGCTTGAAAAAAGGACCTTTCGCAGATGACCATTTGCTAAAGAAAGTCGACAAATTGAACGAAGACAACAAAAAACAAGTGATCAGAACTTGGTCTCGCCGTTCTACAATTTTCCCAACATTCGTTGGACACACAATCGCTGTGTACGATGGCCGTAAACACGTACCTGTTTATGTTACTGAAGATATGGTAGGTCATAAACTTGGTGAGTTCGCGCCAACTCGCACGTACAGAGGACACGCAGCGGACGACAAGAAAACAAAACGCTAAGAGGGGAGGCAATCCTAAATGCAAGCAAAAGCTATGGCAAAATCAGTTCGCATTGCTCCTCGTAAGGTTCGCTTAGTTGTTGATTTAATTCGAGGAAAAAATGTCGGAGAAGCTATTGCAATCCTGCGTCACACTCAGCGTGGTGCATCATTGGCAGTAGAAAAAGTACTTCGTTCTGCAGTTGCTAACGCAGAACACAATTATGAAATGGATACGGATAACCTTGTTATCTCTGAAGCATTCGTCAACGAAGGTGCTACATTGAAACGTTTCCGTCCACGTGCGCAAGGCCGTGCAAGCCAAATCAACAAACGTACTAGCCACATCACAGTGGTTGTTACAGAAAAGAAGGAGGGTTAAGCAGTGGGTCAAAAAGTAAATCCGACAGGTCTTCGCGTCGGCGTCATCCGTGACTGGGATTCCAAGTGGTACGGTGGCAAAGATTACGCCGATTTGCTACACGAAGATATTAGAATCCGTGATTATCTAGAACAACGTTTGAAAGATGCTGCGCTTTCCAAAGTGGAAATCGAACGTGCTGCTAACCGTGTAAACATCTCTATTCATACTGGTAAGCCTGGTATGGTAATCGGTAAAGGCGGTTCCGAAGTGGAAGCACTTCGCAAAGCACTTAACAGCCTTACTGGCAAACGTGTTCACATCAATATCGTTGAAGTGAAACGTGTCGATCTTGATGCTAAATTGGTAGCAGACAACATCGCTCGTCAACTTGAAAACCGTATCTCATTCCGTCGTGCGCAGAAACAAACATTGCAGCGTGCAATGCGTGCCGGTGCCAAAGGTATCCGTACACAAGTTTCCGGTCGTCTTGGCGGAGCAGATATCGCTCGTGCAGAATCTTACAGCGAAGGAACAGTTCCACTTCATACTCTACGTGCTGACATCGACTATGGCACAGCTGAAGCTGATACAACTTATGGTAAGCTTGGCGTTAAAGTATGGATCTACCGTGGCGAAGTCCTTCCAACCAAAAACAACCGATAAGGAAGGGGGAAAAGCATTATGTTAATGCCTAAACGCGTAAAATATCGTAGACAACATCGTGGTAAATTGAATGGCCGTGCCAAAGGCGGTACAGAAGTCGCATTTGGTGAATGGGGTCTTCAAGCTCTTGATCCTGCTTGGATCACTAGCCGTCAAATCGAATCTGCCCGTATCGCTATGACTCGTTACATGAAACGTGGCGGTAAAGTATGGATCAAAATCTTCCCGGATAAGCCATACACGAAAAAACCTCTAGAAGTCCGAATGGGTTCCGGTAAAGGTTCTCCTGAAGGCTGGGTAGCTGTAACTAAACCTGGTAAGATCATGTTCGAAATTGCTGGAGTATCTGAAGAGGTGGCTCGCGAAGCATTGCGTCTTGCTTCTCACAAACTGCCAGTAAGAACTAAGATCGTAAAACGTGAAGAAATTGGTGGTGAAATCAATGAAGGCTAATGAAATCAAAGAACTGACCACTGCCGAAATTGAACAAAAAGTTAAGTCTCTTAAAGAAGAACTTTTCAACCTGCGCTTCCAATTAGCTACTGGACAGCTTGAGAATACTGCACGTATTCGCACAGTCCGCAAGACAATTGCTCGCATGAAGACAGTTGTTCGTGAAAGAGAATTAAGCGTAAATAACTAAATTCCGAGAGGAGGTTCGCGACATGAGTGAACGTAACAATCGTAAAGTCTACGTTGGACGTGTTGTATCCGATAAAATGGATAAAACAATCACTGTTCTTGTTGAAACCTACAAAACTCACAAGCTGTACGGCAAACGTGTTAAGTACTCTAAAAAGTTCAAAGCACATGATGAGAACGGCACAGCAAAAACTGGTGACTTGGTTCGTATCATGGAAACTCGTCCATTATCTGCAACGAAACGTTTCCGTTTGGTTGAAGTGGTAGAAGAAGCAGTAATTATCTAATCAAAGATCGCTCGGAAGGATTCCGAAGGGAGGTAACACTCGTATGATTCAACAAGAGACTCGTTTGAAAGTCGCTGATAACTCTGGTGCTCGTGAAGTCCTAGCCATTAAAGTTCTAGGTGGATCTGGCCGCAAAACAGCTAACATTGGTGACGTGATCGTTTGTACGGTGAAACAAGCAACACCTGGTGGCGTTGTCAAAAAAGGTGAAGTTGTTAAAGCGGTAATCGTACGTACGAAAAGCGGTGTTCGTCGTAAAGATGGTTCTTACATCAAATTCGATGAGAATGCAGCTGTTATCATAAGAGATGACAAGAGCCCAAGAGGTACTCGTATCTTCGGACCAGTTGCACGTGAACTACGTGACGCTAAGTTCATGAAGATCGTTTCCCTTGCTCCTGAAGTATTGTAATACACTTAATGCCTTGTTAAGGAGGTGCAGTACACATGCATGTTAAAAAAGGTGACAAAGTTAAAGTAATCACTGGTAAAGATCGTGGTAAAGAAGGTACCATCCTTGAAGCTTATCCGAAGAAGAACCGTGTTCTTGTCGAAGGCGTAAACATCGTCAAAAAACACGCTAAACCTTCCCAGGATAACCCGCAAGGCGGAATCCTCGAAATCGAAGCAGCCATTCACGCATCTAACGTAATGCTGATCGATCCTAAAACTGGAGAGCCGACTCGCGTAGGCTACGAAGTGAAAGACGGCAAAAAAGTCCGTATCGCTAAGAAATCCGGTCAAGCTATCGATAAATAATTTCTTCTGAAAGGAGGGCTACTCGATGAATGAATTGAAACAAAGATATCAAAGCGAAATTTCTCCATCCCTAATGGAAAAATTCAGCTACAAATCTGTTATGCAAGTACCAAAGATCGAAAAGATCGTTGTTAATATGGGTGTCGGTGACGCCGTTCAAAACTCAAAAGCACTAGATTCTGCAGTAGAGGAATTGGCTTTGCTAGCTGGTCAGCAGCCAATCATCACGAAAGCGAAGAAATCCATCGCTGGCTTCCGTCTTCGTGAAGGTATGCCAATCGGAGCGAAAGTTACATTGCGCGGTGAGCGTATGTACGAATTCCTTCAAAAGCTAATCGCAGTTTCCCTTCCACGTGTACGTGACTTCCGTGGGATCTCAAACAAAGCGTTTGACGGTCGTGGAAACTATACGCTAGGTGTTAAAGAACAGCTAATCTTCCCAGAAATCAATTACGATAAAGTAAGCAAAGTACGTGGAATGGACATCGTTATCGTAACTACAGCCAACACTGACGAAGAAGCTCGCGAGCTACTTACTCAGCTAGGCATGCCTTTCCAAAAATAAAGGTAAAAAGGAGGGAATATTGTGGCTAAAAAATCTATGATCGCGAAACAACAGCGCCCACAGAAATTCAAAGTGCAAGAGTACACACGCTGCGAACGTTGCGGACGTCCACACTCTGTACTACGTAAATTCAAGCTATGCCGTATTTGTTTCCGCGAACTAGCCTATAAAGGTCAAATTCCTGGCGTTAAAAAAGCAAGCTGGTAATCCCCTAAATCAGGGAAGGAGGTAATGATTAATGGTTATGACAGATCCTATCGCAGATATGCTAACTCGTATTCGTAATGCAAATACTGTTCGTCATGAAAAACTGGAGCTTCCTGCTTCCAAGTTGAAAAAGGATGTTGCTGATATCCTTAAACGTGAAGGCTTTATTCGTGATTACGAATTCGTAGAAGATGACAAACAAGGTGTACTACGCATCTTTTTGAAATATGGTAAAAACGACGAGCGTGTTATCACTGGTATCAAACGTATCAGTAAACCTGGTCTTCGTGTTTACGCGAAATCCACTGAAATCCCACGTGTCCTTAACGGACTTGGTATTGCAGTAGTTTCAACTTCCAAAGGCGTATTGTCTGATAAAGAAGCACGTGAGCAAGCTGTCGGCGGCGAAGTGCTAGCATACGTTTGGTAATTCCCAACAATTAGTAAGGAGGTGCACATATGTCCCGCGTAGGTAAAAAGGTTTTAGAAATCCCTGCAGGCGTTGAAATCAAAAACGATAACAACACTGTGACTGTCAAAGGTCCCAAAGGGGAATTGACTCGTACATTCAGCCAAGATATGGTGATCAAAATCGAAGAGAACGTTCTTACTGTTGAACGCCCATCTGACAGTAAAGAGCACCGTGCTCTTCACGGAACTACTCGTGCCGTAATCGGTAACATGGTTCAAGGCGTACACACTGGTTATGAGAAAGCTCTTGAAATCATCGGTGTAGGTTACCGTGCTACAAAGCAAGGCAACAAAGTCGTGATCAACGCTGGTTACTCTCATCCAGTTGAAGTTGAAAACCGTGATGGAATTGAAATCGAAGTTCCTTCCAACACTCGTGTAGTTGTTAAAGGTATCGATAAGGAAGCAGTTGGAGCAGTAGCTGCCAACATCCGTGCAATCCGTCCTCCAGAGCCTTACAAAGGTAAAGGAATCCGTTACGAAGGCGAATACGTACGTCGTAAAGAAGGTAAAACAGCGAAATAAGGTTTTCGTTAAACCAGAAAGGAGTGACCTGAATGATTACAAAACCTGCAAAAAACGAATTGCGTAAGAGAAGACACAATCGTGTTCGTAAAAGCATTTCAGGAACATCTGAGCGTCCTCGTTTGAACGTTTACCGTTCCAACAAGCACATCTACGCACAGTTGATCGATGATACAACAGGTAAAACACTTGCAAGTGCTTCAACTAAGGATGCTAGCCTTAACCTGGAAGCCACTAGCAATGTGGAAGCAGCTCAAAAGGTCGGAGAAGCAGTTGCTAACCGCGCGAAAGAAGCTGGCATAACAACTATCGTATTTGACCGTGGAGGATATCTTTACCACGGACGTGTAAAAGCATTGGCAGAAGCAGCTCGTGAAGCTGGTCTTCAATTCTAATCGAAAAAGGAGGGACATAACTTGCGTACAACAATTGACCCGAACAAACTTGATCTTGAAGAACGCGTAGTAACGGTTAACCGTGTTGCTAAAGTAGTAAAAGGTGGTCGTCGTTTCCGCTTTGCTGCTCTTGTAGTAGTAGGTGACAAAAACGGCCATGTAGGTTTCGGTACTGGTAAAGCACAAGAAGTACCAGAAGCGATCCGTAAAGCTATCGAAGACGCGAAGAAAAATCTAATCACTATACCTATCGTTGGCACAACTATTCCACATGAAATCATCGGTGAATTCGGCGCAGGCAACATCTTGATGAAGCCAGCTGCAGAAGGTACTGGAGTTATCGCCGGTGGACCTGTACGTGCGGTGCTTGAACTTGGTGGTATCGGAGATATCCTTTCCAAATCACTTGGTTCCAACACACCAATCAACATGGTTCGTGCAACACTTAACGGACTTAGCAGATTGAAACGTGCAGAAGAAGTTGCGAAACTTCGTGGAAAGTCTGTAGAAGAACTGTTAGGATAAGGAGGGAAAGCACATGGCTAACAAATTGGAAATCACCCTCACACGCAGTACGATCGGAAGACTTGAAAAACAGCGCAAGACTGTTGCTGCTCTAGGTCTTAGAAAAATCCGCCAGACAGTTGTTTTGGAAGACAATCCAACTGTTCGCGGTATGATCAACAGAGTTTCACATCTAGTATCAGTCAAAGAAGTATAATGATTTTAATGTAAAAGAGGAGGTGCCAGTATGAAACTTCATGAATTGAAGTCAGCAGAAGGAACACGTAAAACTCGCAATCGTGTAGGTCGCGGTATGTCTTCTGGTAACGGTAAAACATCCGGCCGTGGACATAAAGGACAAAAAGCACGTTCTGGCGGCGGTGTACGTCTAGGTTTCGAAGGTGGCCAAATGCCACTATTCCAACGTCTTCCTAAACGTGGATTCACAAACATCCACCGTACTGAGTACTCAATTGTTAACCTTGAAACCCTTAATCGTTTCGAAGAGGGTACAGAGGTAACTCCAGAGCTTCTACTTGAAAGCGGAGTTGTAAGCAAATTGAGAGCCGGTATCAAAGTGCTTGGAAACGGGAAACTTGAAAAGAAACTTACTGTTAAAGCTCACAAGTTCTCATCTTCTGCTAAAGAAGCTATCGAGGCAGCGGGCGGTCAAACAGAGGTGATCTAATGTTTCGTACAATCTCCAATTTTATGCGTGTAAAAGATATACGAAATAAAATCATCTTCACATTGCTTATGTTGATCGTCTTCAGGATCGGTACGTTCATACCGGTTCCTTTCACCGATCGTTCCGCGATCGATTTCATGAACCAGCAGAACGTATTCGGATTCCTGAATACTTTTGGCGGCGGTGCATTGCAGAACTTCTCCATCCTTGCGATGGGTATCATGCCGTACATCACTGCCTCAATCATCATGCAGCTTCTGCAAATGGATGTCGTTCCGACATTCAGTGAGTGGAAGAAGCAAGGGGAGATGGGTCGTCGTAAGTTGGCACAGGTGACGCGTTATGCCACTATCGTGCTGGCGTTAATACAGGCGGTCGGTATGTCCATCGGCTTCAACCAGATGTCCGGCGGCATGCTGATATCCGATCCTAGTTTCTACAAATTCGCTGTCATTGCAATTGTGTTGACTGCGGGAACAGCATTCTTGATGTGGTTAGGAGAACAGATCACAGCTCATGGTGTAGGCAATGGTATTTCCATTATCATCTTCGCCGGTATCGCTGCTGCGATCCCGAATGGTTTGAACCAGCTTTGGGAACAGTATTTCAGCAATCCGGGCGATGATCTATTCCTGAATGTCGTGATCGTTGCAATCATCGCTATCGTGATCATTGCCGTAATTGTTGGTGTGATTTATATCACGCAAGCACTTCGTAAAATTCCAATCCAGTATTCGAAGCGCACTTCCAATCGTGCTCAAGTAGGCGGTCAGTCCACCCACTTGCCGATCAAAGTCAACGCTGCTGGAGTAATTCCTGTAATTTTCGCGGTTTCCTTTATTTATGCTCCGCGTACAATCGCGAGTTTCTTTGAAGGGAACGTAGCAACTACGATCGAGAACGTATTCGATTATACGCAACCAATTGGGATGGTCATCTATGTAGTCCTGATTCTTGCATTTAGTTATTTCTACACATTTGTCCAGGTCAATCCGGAACAAATGGCAGAGAACTTAAACAAGCAAGGTGGCTACATCCCGGGTATACGCCCAGGGAAAAGCACGGAAACGTACCTCACCAGTGTGATGTATCGTTTAACCTTCGTTGGGTCTCTCTTCTTGGCTGCTGTAGCTGTATTGCCTATCATATTAGGCTCTATTGCCAACTTGCCGACTTCTGTCCAAATCGGAGGAACGAGCCTGCTGATCGTGGTAGGGGTAGCGTTGCAAACGATGAAACAGTTAGAAAGTCAGTTGGTGAAGCGTCATTATAAAGGCTTCATGAAATAGAGAACAGTCTACAAACAGACGAGAGCGAGGGGAATTTCGTTGAACTTGATTCTTATGGGTCTGCCGGGTGCCGGCAAAGGGACTCAGGCAGATAAGATTGTTGATAAATACAGCATCCCTCATATCTCAACAGGAGATATGTTCCGAGCTGCAATTAAAGAAGGAACGGAGCTTGGCCGTGAAGCGAAGGCTTACATGGACCAGGGGAAACTAGTTCCGGATGAAGTAACGATTGGTATAGTCCGTGACCGTTTGGGCAAGGATGACACCAATAACGGATTTTTACTTGACGGTTTTCCTCGTACGCTTGCTCAGGCCGAGGCGCTTGACGCATTGCTGGACGAATTGAATGCTAATGTAGATTACGTCTTACATGTAGAGGTTCCGCAGGAGAAATTGGTGGAGCGTTTATCTGGCAGATGGGTTTGTCCGACATGCGGCACTACGTATCATACCGTTTTCAATCCTCCGAAAGAAGAAGGGGTTTGTGACAAGGATGGTACTGCGCTGATCCAGCGAGACGACGATAAGCCGGAAACGGTGAAAAAACGTTTAGAAGTCAATATCGACCAGCAAAAGCCGATATTGGACTTCTACAACGATAAGGGCTATCTTGTAACAGTGAACGGTGACCAAGCAATCGATCAGGTCTTCCACGACATCGATCAGCGCTTGCAGAATCTTCGCTGATACAGGTGTGCAAACTATACTCTTTTGTACGGATGGAATCGCACTTTAGGCTTCATACAGCGTAAGGATGCATTCTGTCCCTTGATAGAGTATAATAGACCTCGTGGTAGAGTTGAAACGATCTGCGATATGCGATTCGTTCAAGCTTCCATCATCGGAACCGAGCCTTACTGATATCCTGACGCTAATTGACAAGGCTGAATATGAACAATCATGAAACAAATTGTGATTCAATTTGTGGACTTAATATAGATTCCCTGACATGCAGCTTTTCTAATCTGGACTTCCAGAAAGAAAAGTGGTAGAATATGCTCCTTGTTTGCAGCATATAATGCTAACTTACTTACGCACAGCTTCCATCAAGCTAAAGTGAAGGTGATCATGTTGAGCGAAACGGATGCAAGTCCACGGATCGGTCAGGTTGTTCGTATCGTACATGGGCGAGAAGCAGGTAAGCTTGCGATTGTCATTCGAATAATTGACAGTCGTTTTGTGTTGCTTGCTGACGGAGAGAAGCGCAGGTTCGATTCACCTAAGCGCAAGGCTTTGCGCCACGTGGAATTGCTGCCTTATGTATCCCCGGAAGTTCGCCGCAGCCTTCTAGAAGCTGGTCGCGTAACCAATGGTAAACTGCGATTTGCGATATCTACTTATGTCAATCATACCGTGAAGAGATTTGAAGAAGGGAGATAGACCGATGGCGAAAGATGATGCAATTGAAGTAGAAGGAACTGTCACCGATACATTGCCGAATGCGCAATTCAAGGTGGAGTTAGAGAATGGCCACACCGTTTTAGCACATGTTTCCGGTAAAATTCGTATGCACTTCATTCGAATTCTTCCTGGAGATAAAGTAACGGTAGAGCTTTCCCCTTACGACTTGACTAAAGGACGTATTACGTACCGTTATAAATAATTTGACTAGCTCCGATACTAAAGGAGGAATAGATGATGAAGGTAAGACCATCTGTAAAGCCGATTTGCGAAAAATGCAAAGTCATTCGTCGTAAAGGCAAAGTAATGGTAATCTGTGAAAATCCTAAGCATAAGCAAAAACAAGGATAATACAAGGAGGTGCACGTAGCTAATGGCACGTATAGCAGGTATTGATATTCCACGTGACAAACGCGTAGTTATTTCCCTAACATACATCTATGGTATTGGTAAAACTACAGCGCAAAACGTACTAAAAGAAGCTGGTGTTTCTGAAGATACACGCGTTCGTGATCTTACAGAAGACGAACTATCCAGAATCCGTCAGGCAATCGACGGCTACACTACTGAAGGTGATCTTCGCCGTGAAGTATCCCTTAACATCAAACGCTTGATCGAGATCGGTTCTTATCGTGGCCTTCGCCACCGTCGCGGCTTGCCGGTTCGTGGTCAGAAAACGAAGAACAACTCCCGTACTCGTAAAGGCCCACGCCGTACAATCGCTAACAAGAAAAAATAAGTAAGGAGGTAAACAACTAACATGGCTCGTAAACAACAAACTCGTAAACGTCGTGTGAAAAAGAATATCGAATCCGGTATCGCTCACATCCGTTCTACTTTCAACAATACTATTGTTACGATTACTGATGTTCAAGGTAACGTAATCAGCTGGAGCAGCTCAGGTTCCCTTGGTTTCAAAGGTTCCCGTAAATCTACTCCATTCGCTGCACAAATGGCTGCTGAAGCAGCTGCCAAAGGTTCTATCGAAAACGGTATGAAGACTTTGGAAGTAACAGTCAAAGGCCCAGGTGCTGGCCGTGAGGCTGCGATCCGTTCCCTTCAGGCTGCAGGTCTTGAAGTAACTGCGATCCGCGACGTCACTCCAGTTCCGCATAACGGCTGCCGTCCGCCAAAACGTCGTCGCGTATAAGTTTTTCCTGCTTGCTGTATAGAATTTGTATCCCTGTCTATAATGGGTTATGATAGCTTAAAAGCGATCAGGTCATACAGTAAGAACCGTATCGTCAAGATGCAGAAACGGGAACCGCAATATGGGGAATTTCGGTTAGGAGCAATTCTAACCGGGGTTTCGACGTTTTAAAGGAGGGCTTTATAAATGATCGAAATTGAAAAACCAAAGATTGAAACGGTTGAGATCAGCGATGATGCTACATTTGGAAAGTTCGTTGTAGAACCGCTTGAGCGTGGATATGGTACTACACTAGGAAACTCCTTGCGTCGTATCCTATTATCCTCACTTCCTGGCGCTGCTGTAACATCCATTCAAATTGATGGCGTGCTCCATGAATTCTCTACGATTGAAGGCGTAGTAGAAGACGTGACTACCATCATTTTGAACTTGAAAAAACTGGCTCTCAAAATCTACTCCGATGAAGAAAAAACATTGGAGATCGATGTACAAGGTGAAGGGAAAGTAACTGCTGCTGACATCACATTCGATAGTGATGTGGAAGTGCTGAATCCGGATCTTCATATTGCGACATTGGGCAAGAATGCTCATTTCCATATGAAGCTTACGGCTGAACGCGGCCGCGGCTACCGTCCAGCTGATCAGAATAAACATGAAGATCAGCCGATTGGTGTCATTCCGATCGATTCCATCTTTACGCCGGTTTCAAAAGTGACGTATCAAGTGGAGAACACACGCGTTGGCCAGCTGGCTAACTTCGATAAGCTGACGTTGGATGTATATACCGACGGCAGTATCCGACCTGAAGAGGCAGTTTCTCTTGGTGCGAAGATCTATACGGAGCATTTGAACATCTTCGTAGGTCTTACAGATGAAGCACAGAATGCCGAAATCATGGTGGAAAAAGAAGAAGACCAAAAAGAGAAAGTTCTTGAGATGACAATCGAGGAACTGGACCTGTCTGTCCGTTCTTACAACTGTCTGAAACGTGCTGGTATCAACACAGTACAAGAGCTTGCTAATAAATCTGAAGAAGATATGATGAAAGTGCGTAACCTAGGACGTAAATCATTAGAAGAAGTCAAAAAGAAACTAATCGATTTAGGACTTGGTCTTCGTAAAGAAGACTGATCCCGTCTGACGGAGCATTTGACACCAGGAAAGGGAGGGATAACCTATGGCTAGAAAGTTAGGACGTACTACTGATGCTCGTATGGCGCTTTTGCGCAACCTTGCAACTGATCTTATCGTTCACGAGAGATTGGAAACAACGGAGGCGAAAGCGAAAGAGCTTCGTTCTGTAGTAGAAAAAATGATCACTCTTGGCAAACGTGGAGATCTTCACGCTCGTCGTCAAGCTGCAGCTTTCCTATACGGTACTAAAGCGGATGAGAACCAAGACGCAGTACAAAAACTATTCAGCGATATTGCCGGACGTTATGAAGAACGTCAAGGAGGTTACACACGCGTGTTGAAACTTGGACAGCGTCGTGGTGACGGTGCGGCTATGGCAATCATTGAACTAGTATAAGGCAATAACAAGGGCAGGAAAATCTCTACCACGAGGTGTATTCCGGCCCTTTTTCTTTTGCGGATAAAGCAAGCGCCAGCGATGGGCTTGCTTTTCTTTTTTGTCTGGATTCTTTATACTAGCTATAGAAATGACAGGAACGGACAGACACGTTTAAGTATTTCCCCGGAAATAGTCGGGTAATGACGAAGGAGCACGAAAGCATGTACGCGATTGAATTCAAGAATGTTTCTTTCCGCTATGAGGAGGACCAGCCTTATGTACTTCGCAATATCAGTTTCCAGGTGGAAGCGGGGGAATGGCTGGCGATCATCGGACATAATGGTTCAGGTAAATCGACGATTGCCAAGCTGATGAATGGGCTGCTATTTCCGACCGAGGGGGAAATCCTCATCAACGGAATACCGCTGAAAGAAGAGAATATTTGGGAGATAAGGCGCCAGGTGGGTATGGTGTTCCAGAACCCGGATAATCAATTCGTCGGTACGACAGTGCGGGATGATGTGGCTTTTGGTTTGGAGAATCGCGGCGTGCCTCGTTCCGAGATGATGGATCGAATCACTTCTTCCCTGGAGCAAGTGCGGATGCAGGATTACTTGCTGCATGAACCCTATCGTTTATCGGGCGGACAAAAGCAGCGGGTGGCGATTGCTGGTGTATTGGCTATCTCGCCAAGCGTCATCATCCTGGACGAAGCTACCGCGATGCTTGATCCTCTCGGGAGGAAGGAGATACTGGATACCGTTCATCGTGTGCAAGCGGAACAGCAGCTTGGCTTGATCACGATCACCCATGACTTGAATGAAGTGATGCAGGCGCATCGTGTGCTGGTGATGAACGAAGGGGAAATATGGACGGCTACTGTACCAAGGGAATTAGTGAAAAGGCAGACGGAATTGCAGCAGATTGGCTTGGATGTGCCGTTTGTCACCCAGCTTGCCCATGCTTTGGAAAGACATGGCATCACCCTGTCTGAGCAGCCGATTGATCACGAGGAGTTGTTGGATGCATTATGGACATTACATTTGAACAAGTAGATTACACATATCAGGCCAACTCCCCGTTTGAGCATAAGGCACTGAAAAATTTATCCTTCCATCTGCCTGCCGGAAGCTTCACTGCCATCGTCGGACACACTGGCAGCGGCAAATCCACCCTTCTGCAGCACTTGAACGGACTCGTCAGACCTACCAGCGGAAGCGTGCGGATCGGGGAGCATACGCTGGAGCCGAATAAGAAGCCCAAGCAGGCCAAGGAGCTCCGTAAGCAAGTGGGGGTCGTATTCCAATATCCGGAGCATCAGCTATTTGAGGAGACAGTCGAGAAGGATATCGCCTTTGGGCCTCGCAACTTCGGAGTACCGGACAACGAGATCAAGAAGCGGGTGGAAGAAAGTGCAGCAGCAGTAGGGCTGGATTTATCCTTGCTAAGCAGATCCCCCTTCGAGCTGAGCGGCGGTCAGATGCGCCGTGTGGCGATTGCTGGTGTGCTTGCCATCCGGCCGCGTGTGCTCGTTTTGGATGAGCCTACAGCAGGTCTGGACCCGCGCGGACAGCGGGAAATCATGGACATGTTCCAGCGGCTTCATAAGGAACAGCAGCTGACGACGATATTGGTGACGCACAGCATGGAGGATGCATTGAGATATGCAGATCATATGCTTGTACTCGATAAAGGGGAAAAGTATATGGAAGGACCTCCTGTTGAAGTATTCCGGAAGCGGCAGGCCCTTCAGCAAGTGCAGCTTGATGTGCCGGAGGTATTTCAATTCCTTCAGAAAGCGTCCGAACGCTTCGGTGAAACGGTTGTTTATGAAGGGGAGAATATCGACAGGCTCGCGAAGCAGCTGGCGGATTTGGCAGGTGATCATACATGAATAACCTATTGATTGTCGGTCAGTATGTCCCGACCAATAGCATCGTTCACCGTATGGATCCTCGGATCAAGATGCTGATCATCTTCTTTTATGTGATTTTCATTTTCTTTGCCAATAATATCATTAGTTACGCTCTTTTCACGGTATTTGCGGTTGGAGGGACGCTTCTGACGAAGGTGCCATGGCGATTCATTGCCAAAGGGCTGACACCGGTATGGTTTTTGATTGTCTTTACGTTCATCCTGCACTTATTCGTCACGAAGGAAGGAACTGAATTAGTGCATGTATTCGGGCTGCCGATTTATAGCGGAGCGCTGGAGCAAGGAGCTGTCATTTCACTGCGCTTCTTTTTGCTTATCCTTTTGACATCCCTGCTTACGCTGACGACAACGCCGATTGAAATCACGGATGGAGTCGAATCCTTGCTTGGACCGCTGCGCCGATTCAAGTTCCCGGTGCATGAACTGGCACTGATGATGTCCATTTCCTTGCGCTTCATCCCGACTTTGCTGCAGGAAACCGAAAAGATCTCCAATGCTCAAGCCTCCAGGGGCGTGGATTTCCGTACAGGACCATTCAGGGAGCGTGTACGGGCGGTCATCCCGCTATTGGTGCCTTTGTTCGTCAGTGCATTTAAGCGGGCGGAGGAGCTTGCTATGGCAATGGAGGCCAGGGGCTATCGCGGCGGGGAAGGACGGACGAAGCTTCGGGAACTGCGCGTGATGAAACGGGATGTTGCGGCACTTGTCATCTTCATCGTGGTGGTTGCTGCAGCCTTGATAACAAGAGATCATAGTTAGGAGTTACGAAGATGAAGCAACGAATGAAGGCGACGGTCAGCTATGACGGCACGCATTTTTCCGGCTTCCAGGTCCAGGAGAAAAACCGTACGGTACAAGGTGAGCTGGAGAAGGCGCTTATGAAAATCCATAAGGGGCATCCAATCAGGATCCAGGCATCGGGCCGTACGGACGCAGGCGTGCATGCCAGGGGGCAGGTCATCCATTTTGATACGGAAATCCGGATGGGAGACTATAATTGGCGCAAGGCGCTCAATACGCTGCTGCCGGATGATGTCAGGATAACGGATATAACCGCAGCGGAGGAAGGATTCCATGCGCGCTACAGCGTGAAGCGGAAGCAGTACAAGTACTTTGTCCATAATGCACCTGAGCAGGATGTGTTCAAGCGCCATTATGTGCATCATGTACCCTATCAGCTGGAGACCGGCAGGATACAGCAGGCAATCAAAGCAATCGAAGGAACACATGATTTCAGTGCTTTTTGCTCCGCCAGGACAGGCGTCAAAGGGGATAAAATCAGGACCATCTATGAAGCAGTATGCGAAAAGCAAGACGATATGCTTGTCTTTACGTTTACGGGCAGCGGTTTTCTCTATAATATGGTGCGTATCTTGGCAGGTACACTGATCGACATCGGAAACGGGCGCAAGGAGCCCGAAGACATGGCTAGGATCCTTGCATCGAAGGATCGGCACGAGGCAGGCAAAACCGCTGCTGCGAGCGGATTGTGCCTGTGGAAAGTGGACTACTGAGAACTTTTTTGTAAAACAACGCATTCGGGCGTTACATGCCCTTGACATGTGGGTCTGTGATGATATACTATGGTTTATGGCATTTTATTTCTATACCACGATTAGCCCCGGAAGACTAATTGTGTAGAATAATAAATGAACGATTCAATCGAAAAATGGAGGAACTGACATGCGTACAACATTCATGGCGAACGAAAGCAATATCGAACGCAAATGGCTTGTTGTGGATGCAGAAGGCCAAACACTTGGTCGTCTTGCAAGTGAAGTTGCTGCTATCCTTCGCGGTAAGCACAAACCAACTTACACTCCACATGCCGACACTGGTGATAACGTAATCATCATCAACGCTGAGAAAATCCAACTTACTGGTAACAAACTAGCTGACAAGATCTACTACCGTCACTCTAACCACCCAGGTGGTTTGAAACAGCGCACAGCTGACGAAATGCGTACAAAATACCCTGAGCAAATGCTTGAGCTTGCTATCAAAGGCATGCTTCCAAAGGGACCACTTGCACGTAAAATGATCAAAAAGCTTCACGTATACCGTGGCGCTGAGCACAAACACCAAGCACAACAACCAGAAGTATACACACTTCGCGGATAATAAAAAGGAGGTAAACGATAGTGGCACAAGTACAATACTACGGCACCGGTCGCCGTAAAAGCTCTACTGCCCGCGTACGTCTAGTACCAGGCACAGGTCAAGTAACAGTAAACAACCGTAGTGCGGAAGATTACTTCCCATACGAAACACTTCGTACGATCATCAACCAACCGCTAGTTGCAACAGAAACTGCTGGCAACTACGACGTTCTTGTTAACGTAAGTGGTGGTGGATTCACAGGACAAGCAGGTGCGATCCGTCACGGTATCTCCCGTGCGCTTCTTGAAGCGGACCCAGAATACCGCGGAACACTTAAAAAAGCCGGCTTCCTGACTCGTGATGCACGTATGAAAGAACGTAAGAAATACGGTCTTAAAGGTGCACGTCGCGCGCCGCAGTTCTCAAAACGTTAATCAATTCCTTATTGCATCAACGTTTACAAGAGATCTTTGGTTCAAGTTGGTTCACATTATCAACTAGATAAAGCACTCAACAGATTTAAAGCATCAGCATCTTGCTGGTGCTTTTTTTGTGTGATTGATTCCAGATAATTATTTTGTGTTGGTTTGCATGTTTATTTTGCATGTTTATATGTCCTAATCGTTTGGATATATATGCAATATCAATGTCTTGAGCATATAAGAATGATGCGTGCGTATTCCTTAAACCGTGAAATATTGTTATAATCCGTTAATAGTTCGGCTAATGGTTCGAATTGCTTAAAGTCCCCAGAGCTGTGCTTCATTCTTTGCAGGAAAAGTTTTAGAAAGCTTTTATGTTTGCCCTGTTTGTGTAGGAAAACTTGCGCCCGATACGATGCTCCTCTTTTATAATACTAGCCTTGTTACCAGCTCCATTAACAAATTAAACAAAGTGACTTTCGATGAAGATTTTATCGTGGTTGTATGGATCCTCATTAAGAACTGCCTTAATCAATCAATTGCCAACAGAAACCTTGCCCTTATTTAGTAGAGATTCCGGCATAGATGCTAATACACATCCATGCTCAAACAACTCCAGATTCCCTAAATCATCTTTTCCATTTAAGATGTGGTATGTTTATTGTGCAATAAGCATTCAAGGGGGCAACCAATGAATAAAACAGACCGTTTGTTAGCCATCGTACTGGAACTGCAACGCAAAGAAGTTGTACGGGCCGAAGATTTGGCGACCTTATTTGAAACTAGCGTGCGGACCATCTACCGCGACATTCAGGCGCTGAGTGAAGCAGGCGTACCGATCATAGGAGCACCTGGTACAGGATATTCCTTGATGGAAGGTTATTTCGTGCCGCCGATCAGTTTCACGGTACCAGAAGCCGTGAGCTTGCTGATTGGAACGGACTTTATCGAACAACGATTTGATGATGATTATCGTGTCAGGGCTCAAGCCGCTCGCTGCAAAATCGAGGCCGTTCTAACAGAGAGCGTTCGCAATGAAACGTCTCGTGTACGTAAGGCTGTGCGTTTGCTCATCTCCGATAAACAGGTCGCTCCGTCAAAAGAAAAAGAATATCTAGAAAAGATCCGTCAAGCAATATTAGATGAGCGAAAGATCAGCTTTCATTATGCAAAAAGACTTGCAGATTCCGAGGGGAATCGTCATAGTGTTCGTACTGTTGCTCCCTATGGATTGGTGCTCGTTCAAGGATCGTGGATGCTCGTGGCCCGATGTTACCTGCGCCAAGATATTCGCCATTTCCGTTTGTCCCGCATGACGGAACTTATCGATCTGGAAGAACGATTCGAACTACCTTCGAATTTTAACTTAGGGGAGTACACCCCTCTGGATGATCGGTGCTTACAAGTTCGCCTTCGATTTAACCATGACATCGCAGATAAGGTGAAGGAATCGAACTATCATTACATGGAGGATATAGAAGAGCATCAAGATGGATTGCATGTGGTCTTACGCGTTCGTCAACTGGACGAATTGCTGCAATGGGTGCTTGGATGGGGAGCCGATGTGATTGTATTGGAGCCAGAATCATTCCAAAACCGGATTCGCGAGGAAGCCAAAAAAATATTAAAACGCTACTGACATACTGTTGTCAGTAGCGTTTTTTTATAATCGGAGTAAGTAAACGTAAAGGAGTAGGAGAAAAATGTGAAGTATGTCTTGCATCGAGTGCGGTACACTTTGGATTAATTGAGCCGCAACCAGGCGTGGAAGGATGGTTGTTGGACCAGATGGTCTAGTTTCTGACTAATTCCGGCCTTCTAATGGGCTCTTTGAGGAAAGGGGAAAGTTGGAAATGAACATCATTGATTTTAGTGGTTTCCCTTACAGCATGAAGTGAATTGTTTCGATACTGATCTTTCTTGGAACTTTTGTCACCTATTTACTATGGCTCCTTTGCGGAAGTTTCGCTGGTTCTGGCCCAAAATGATATGGACCGTATTGTAACATTTATTATAGGAAGGATGATATCTTGTGAATTTCGCTTCTGTACGCATCATTACCGACGACGTGGATCGTCTCGTAGAGTTCTATGAGAAAGTCATGGGTGTTTCGGCAGAGCGTCCAGCGCCAGTTTTTGCCGAACTCGTTACGCCACCATGCACCCTGGCAATCGGTCACTCTCAGACGGCACAACTATTCGGTGCTGGTTCCGTAGTGGTGGCCAACAATCAGACTGTTATCATCGAATTCCGCGTTGATGATGTCGAAGTCGAATACGCGCGCTTGAAGCTGTTTGTGGATGATTGGGTAAAGGAACCGACCACGATGCCGTGGGGGAATCGTTCTGTGCTGTTCCGTGATCCCGACGGCAACCTCGTTAACCTCTTCGAGCCGGTTACCGAGGAAGCAATCAAACGGTTCAGCGGTAGGCGTTGACGGTCAGTTAAAGTTAGTGAGGCCTTGATTTAGGGGGTAGCAGCGATTCGTAAAATATATGGCCATTTTGGCCCGAATGTGCCGATAATTTTTCTCCAGTGATAATATCGTCTTTCCCGGTATGACAATGATCCAATAAGAAGCTTTTCAAGTATTATCTACTGGATTAAAATCGCCCGAAAAAACAGGAATCGTTGGCGTATCCCCTCAAGTCCTTAATCAACGGGGCGAGTGTGGCATAAACAACGCGCCCAGAATTCTGGAAAGTAAGTTGATAATGTATTCAACTAACATCAATCACTTTGGTTCATATGTCATTTTAATTTCAAGAAACATTGATATAAATGGATTATGATGTAATCAATTCACTTGTAAATTATCTATATATTTCTCAAAACGTTAGGGAATACAGACGAAAGACTCTCAACTGATTGGGTGGGGGTCTTTTTTTGTCTATCGATTTATGTGGTGCTTTGATACACTGGAAAAAAGAAATATGGTGGGTTCTGTTATGTCCGAACGTAAGCTTGTACTATTCTTTGCCACAAGTCTGGATGGTTATATGGCAACCAAGGAGGATTTCTGGATTGGCTCTATTCTGTGGAAGGTGAAGGGGGATAACGGCTATACAGAATTCTATGAAACGGTGGATACGGTGTTGGTGGGGAAGCGGACATATGATTGGATAATGGACCATGCAGAAGACGTTCCCTATCAGAATAAAGCTTGTTATGTCTTTACGCGAACCGATGAAAAAAAGTACGGAACATGTACAGTTTGTCCATGGGGATATTGTATCCTTTACCAATCAGCTGAAACAGCAAGAGGAAAAAGTATGTGGATTGTTGGCGGCGGGGAGCTTCTCTCTGCATTTATGAAAGAGCAGTTAGTCGATGAATTGATTCTTACACTAGCACCTGTACTTCATGGCAGTGGGATACCTTTGTTCAAAGAAGGAGAGTACCAGGCTAGCCTTAATTTAAAACAGACGAGGACATTCAACCAATTTGTGGAACTGCACTACGAGGTGAAAAAATCATAATTTGCCTATCAACGAAAAGATATCACTCATCCTTCGAGCATACGGATACAGAGTGCCGTACATAAGCCCTGATTACGAAAACGGCTGATGATTTCCCGACCATTGACGGAAAGGTTGTTCATTACCAGCAGCTTGCTGAAATCAGTCATGGTCATGATTGGATAGACGCGATATGTATGGTGCGGGAATTGCCGGAGCATGAGTGTCACTAACTGTTCTTGATTCAATCCTCCTTGTTCGTAGACAGCCTGATTTACAATCATCGTTTCAATGAAATCGATATCTCTTAAAGATAGACCTTGTGCCAGCAGCCATTCGGATGCGGTCATGAAATTCCCTCCTTTTACTGGCAACATAACATAATTCATTTAAAAGGCAAGGAGTTCTAGATGAGCTTTTCAATCGAACAACTGGATTTTTTCCATATTGATACTACGATCTATTTCCAAACGCCTGCTTCCCATCGGCTGCGGCTGTTGACTTCCGATTTCGAGAATAATTCGTATCTGCCTATTCTTCGGGAGTTTGTTCATTCTATCTTTCCTGTACATTCACACATATCTATGACAGGCATTATTGGTTATTATATAGGTTCGACACGAATTTGGGAGAAGCAGCACTTGAAGGATGCTGTCAGAATTTCCAATTGGAAGGAAACTCACCTGACAGGCGAGGAAGGAACTAAATACATGGCCATGACGGTTAAAGACATTACCGCAGACGCTGTGTACGCCCTATGCAAACAAACCGCCCAAGGCAGAAAGTGTTCCAAGCTTATGTTCCATACAAAAGATCGTGTGTTATATATCAGCGCCGATGTGTTGGATTTGGTTATGACGGATCAATGGGAGTTAAGGGAAATATGCAGCAGATTCCATCCATTCATCGATACATATCATCTTAATATAAAGACAATGTAAATTGCAGTCGGCCCGTGTTTTCAATCTTAACACTGCCTGCATGGTAATTCGTATCGTGCTCCATTAAGTTAGCAATATGAGACAATCTATTACATTCTTATTGGCGGGTCTGCTGCTTCTGACTGGCTGTTCCTCGATTCAAACGGAAGCTTCCGGCGTTACGGATCATGATCCATTGATCATCGCACATCGCGGAGCTTCGGCCGTCCAGCCCGAGCATACATTTTCTGCTTATGATCAGGCGCTGATGGATGGAGCAGACTATATCGAGATCGATTTGCGCAGGACAGCGGATGGTGAACTGGTTGCCATGCATGATGAAACGGTCGATAGGACGACAGATGGCAAGGGCTTGGTCGAGGAGCTGACCTTGGAGGAGATAAAGTCACTCGACGCCGGGGAAGGGCAAACGGTACCTACCTTGGGAGAAATTTTGGATTGGTATGGCAGTGAAGTGCATTATTATATCGAAACGAGGGAGGATGAAGCAGGAGAGCTTGTCATGGAGGAAGAATTACTGCAATTGCTGGGGCAGTATGCTATCCCCAGGGATCAAGTCATCCTGCAGTCGTTCAGTAAAGACAGCATTCGCACCTTGCATGAACTGGATCCGCAGCTTACGCTTGTACAGCTGCTGAAGAAGAAAGATGTCGAGCGGCTCGATGAAAAGGATCTTCAAGCATTAAGCGGAACGGCAATTGGTGTCGGCATTTATGCCGGGATCTTGGACGAAGCGACAGTAGACTTGATTCAGCAGCATGAATTGGAGATCCATGCTTATTACCGAGGTGACGAAAGAGAGTGGACAAAGGAGATGCTCCAATACGAAGTGGATGGTATCTTTTCCGATGATCCGGCATATTTGATGAATGAGTTGAAGGAATAGATCATGGATAGTGATTTATTCCCTTTTTTGCGTGGAGATGTTTAGCTTCGTGCCGGGGTGATATAGAAATATCATGCAGCAAATGAAGGGAGACTTTTCTATGAAAACAGTCGCAACGGCAGGAGGCATATTTGGTATCATCGCTTCACTCCTAGCCATGTTTTTCACTTTGATCGACGATTCGTATACAGTGGGCAACTTCGGGCTGCTCGGAATTGCAGCTGGCATTCTGGGTATTATCGGCGCCATCCTGATTGAGCGCAAACCAGTGCTCGCTGGAGTCCTGCTGATTGCAGCTGCAGCAGTCGGTATCTATGGCGTGCTATTATACTTCCTCTTGCCTGGAGCCTTGATGCTCATCGCCGCATTTGTGAAAATGAGCCGCAGGGGCAGCGGTTATTGAAGGAGGCATACCAATGGTGGTATGCCTCCTTTAGCGGAACCGAATGATAATCTTAGCTTATGTATTCGCTTGACGCTCGATTTCAGCTTTCAATCTTTTTTCAGGAGCAAAATCCCTTTCCCAGTTTTTCGGTTTGAGTACTTTCCCGTCACTTTCCCGATACTTAGCAACACCGTTGTGCAGCTTGCCCATATTGGCTTGATGTACAATATCAAACAGTGGCTCTGGCTCAACCCCTAGAATGGCGAAGGAACCATTATTAAAATATGCCTCATCGATCAGTGCATCTGCTTGGGCAACAAGAATATCTTCCACTGGCTTTTGCTCCGCACTCATTTTAGATTTGGCTTTCTCCAAGCCGGCCAGGAATCGTTCATAGAGCTTTTCGAACTCAGGGATGTTACCACCTGCAGTGGCGTATAGCAATTCGATCAATTCTTCCCCTGACCATACTGCACGTTTCAGTGCTGTCTCTTCGCTCATGGGAGTAGGTTTATCATTGTGCAAATGATCGAATGCCTGATGGAATTCTTTCACTTGGTTGTATTGTTTCGTCATCTGTTTATTCCCCTTTAAGGTGTTTAGTCAATAACGCTTAAATACTTTCAATACCCTATATGCCCTCTTCCGTGTAAATGCCTTGGTTAGCTGATAATATTACTTTACCGCAGGTCCGAGCCGACCGCTTCATGCAAGTATGAGGCGGGGAAGACGCTCTCTGCTTCTGATCAAAGGACAAAGATGGGCAAGATCTTGAAAGCTAGGTGTAAAAATCAAAATCTATAAAAAGCTGCTGCATCTTTTTATCCCCACCACATGATGGTTGCAAAAAAAAGACCATAGGGACACTGGTCCAGCTATGAACAGCATTGAAATCACGTAAGTTGGTGCATCGCCTTTCTGTTTACGTGTGAATAATATTAAGAGAAGCATAGCTATTAGATACAAGATGATACTTATTATACAAAAATCCGTCACATAATAGATAAGCCATGTATCATACACATGCTCCTGCATCCAGTATGCAAGACCTTGGCCGCATAGACCCAGATATGTAGCAAGCAGGAATGAAGTAAAGAAGGAATCGTTTCATGTCTTTTTCCTCTCTGATAAACTAAATATACCATATAGACCCAAATTATGGATTGGAGGATATGTATGGAAAGATTCGTCATTATGACAGTTGGAAAAACTCATAGCGGAAAGACAACATTTGCAAAGGAATTAAAAAAAGACTTGAGGAATGCTGTTGTTATTGATCAAGATGTCCATGCACTTTTTTTACGGAATCACTATCAGGAGCTGCTCCCGCAGTCTGGTCCAAATGATCTGAAATATGCAATCACACAAACTATAATCGATTACGCGGTAAAGAAGACAGATGCACATTTGATAATCAGCAATGCCAATCTTAATCGCACTTCTCGGACAAAACTTCTGGATTATTACCGGAATCAGGGATTTACCAGCATCATCGTTTATTTTGACTTGCCGGAAACCACGCTGAGAAGGCGGATAGCTGATGGAAATCGGGACACGGCCATGCTTCGGACTGTTTCCGGATTCGGGCAGATCCTGGACAGGCAGATGGATGAAGCAGGGGAGCCCTCGGCAGATGAGGCAGACCATCAATTTGTCATAAGGGATGAAAATGACGTTTTAAATATCATCAACAAAATTCTAAGTACAATAAAAAATTAAAAAGAGGGAGTGTCCTCCCTCTCTGATAGGTTAATATCCATATCCGTAGTAAGGATATGTGTAATACGGGTATGGATAAGGGTAGTATGGGTAAGGCCGGGGGCGGTAATAATAAGGCGGATAAAGTAAACTGCTGCCGATCAGCCCGCCAATGACACCGCCAAGGAATGGAGCGCCATAACCGAACCCAGGACGGCCGTAGCCAAATCCAAAACCAGGCCGGCGGCGGTATTCATCCGTATAGACCGGATAGGAATATGGAACTTGTTCGTCAGCTTGATATGGAACAAGCGTATGGTTTTGATCTTGCATGAAAACACCTTCCTTTCTGTGCCAGTGTATGAGGGCAAAGAGCGGAAGGCGCAGGACAGCTGCCTAATGAGCGTTTTTTAATTGAATGTATCGCGAAGGATGGCAGCTATCGGAATAAGCAATGCAAGAATTGGAACGAAGGCCCATATCCAGGTATGCTGGGGTCGTTTGTTTTCCTCTTTCATTTTCTCTATCTCGAGCTCAAGCAAACGGATGCGTTGTTCCAAGTCTTCCTTCATACTTCATCCTCCTTAGGCTTGTCTTTCGTATTCTTAATAAAAAGTGCCCCCGTTACATTGTAGCAAACAAGAGGCAGCTTCATGCTTATGCAATGACGGTTGATGTAATTCCTGCAATGCCGCCGTTCCCAGATACAGCGTTGCTGACAGATCTTTTATAAGATACATATGAAATGTAAAGGGCGATCGTTGCGCCGATCAGGGATAAGGCCAGGCCTATATAGGATATCACCGTGGCGATGAATTCATATCTTTCCTCTTCGACAATGCTGATATTGTTATTCAACTGATCATCGCTCCTTCCTCACGCTAGCTTATGCATCGATGGGCGGATGGTGCCTTTTTTTGATCAATCGTTTGATTAGCTGTGCTTTTAGGAATTATCTGTTCTTTTGCTCAGGGAAAAACTATTAGCTGTCGGCTATTCATATGGCAGTTTGAAAAAACGTTGCTATAGACCCACCCGTTGGTCGGCTGATATGATGATGGAACTGGAATGAAAGGGCTGACGAGGTGTTGGAAAATGAAAAATACAAGGAGTTGAAGATGGGAGAGCGCGGAGTCTATATCAGTATCGGTGCTTATCTCGTCTTGTCCTGTTTAAAATTGATTATCGGATTCATTAGTGGGTCTGCTGCTTTGCGAGCGGATGGTTTGAATAATGCTACGGATATCGTGGCTTCCGTTGCTGTGCTGATCGGACTCAAGCTGGCGCGGAAACCGCCGGATGCAGATCATCCGTATGGTCACTGGAAAGCGGAGACGGTCGCAAGTCTTATTGCTTCCTTCATCATGATGACAGTCGGTCTGCAAGTGCTGTATACAGCTGTATTGAATATATTTGATGGTTCCAATGAGGCGCCGGATATGCTCGCCGCTTGGACAGGCGTATTCGGGGCCATCGTCATGCTCTTCGTGTATCGATATAATATGCGGCTCGGATCAAAAATAAACAGTCAATCTGTTAAGGCGGCAGCAAAGGATAATTTGTCCGATGCCCTTGTGAGCGTGGGTACAGTGGTCGGCATCGTCGGCTCCCAGCTTGGTTTGCCTTGGCTGGATCCGCTGGCAGCAATCATCGTTGGCTTGATTATATGTAAGACTGCTTGGGATATTTTCACATCCTCTTCCCACCAGCTTACCGATGGATTCGATGAAACACTGATGGCTGCATATACAGAAACCATTATGCAGATTCAAGGGGTAAAAGGCATCAAGACAATGAAGGCCAGAAGCTATGGCAATAATGCCATCGTCGATACCGAGATTTTGGTCAATTCCACACTGGATATCCGAAAAGCCCATGATGTGGCAACGACAGTCGAGAAGACCCTGAAACGGGAGCACGGGGTATATTGGGTCAATGTCCACGTAGAACCGCAATAAAAAGCCAGAAGCGTACAAGCTTCTGGCTTTTTGCTTACTCGATGATCAGCATATTATGTTCGTCGAACTTCCAATGCTCGCTGAATGCCACTTCCCAATAATAGCCGTCGGGATCGGTGAAATAACCGCTGTAGCCGCCCCAATCGACACGCTGCGGCTGCTTGACGATCGTGGCACCTGCACGGGCAGCTTTGTCAATCACATAATCCACTTCTTGTGCAGTTTTTGCATTGTAGGCCAGTGTAAAGCCGGGGAAGCCGGGAGCAGCTTGAGGCGGATTATCTGCATTGATATCCTTCTGCAATTCTTCAAGCGTGAAGAGTTCAAGCTTCGTTCCCCTATTGTTGAAAAAGACGATATTCGGTGAGTTTTCCTTTACGCTTGTCTCAAAATCCAAGCCATCACGGTAAAATGCGAGTGAAGCTTGCATATCTTTGACACCTAAACAAATCAAATTGATCTGGTTCAATGCGAACACTCCTATCGTTTTTTTTGTCCCCGGTTCCTGAGCCATATGCTTATGTTGAAGAGAATCATGATTACTGCAGCCGCAAGGAGCACCGTCATGAGCATCAGCGTTCCTGTATTGGTGAAGTTGTTATAGATGCCCATTGCAAAACCGCTCAGCATGATGAATAAGTACATCCAGGTTTTTCTTGTCATGTTCGTGCCCCTTTATGGAATGAGTAAGCCTGAAAGCATTTTTTGCGTGATGTGATTGAGTTCTGGCAGGTCATCTAGAGGGAAATACCGCAAATCAAGGCTTTCCCCATCAAGCATGGTGAATTCTCCTGAAATGTCGTAGGCCTCATAAACAGAAATGACATTGTATACTTCATCCCCATTCGGGTACTTGGCATAGAACTCGGGCCCGGAACATACACGCAGGAAACCGAAGCGTTCTGCACGAAGACCCGTCTCCTCGAAAAGCTCGCGCCTGGCTGTATCCTCCAATGACTCTCCCAGCTCCAGAGCCCCGCCCGGAAGCCCCCAATCCTTCGTATCCGATCTCAGCTGCAGGAGCAGCTCGCCGAACTCATTCCGGACGATCACACCGGCGCCAGCCATGACCAGCGGCCGGCTGCCCACCACTTCACGCAGATCCATGATATAGTTTGCCAACCTAACTACTTCCTTTCATCCTTCGGGTAGATGGTATCTTTTGTGCGGGGGAAAAGCGAATTGGAGATGCCGTAACTGATCAGGTAGCTGACGAGCAAGCAGATACCCACAATGACCAGGTTGTCATGGAGCAAATAGAGTAAAGCACTCAGTCCGCCCAGCACGATATAGATCCCGACATTCAAATACAAGCGTTTCGTCTGATTATCGAATTTCATGTTGTACGTCCTTTTCTGTCATACTTGTTGATTTATTGCTAGCTTCATTATACCAGTGCCGGCATAATTTCCAAAAGAAGAGCGTATATCCGGAATGGTTGTCCCATATAGTGTACAAATGCGCGGTATGGGAGGAAGTACGAATGACAAGAAGATGGATTGCAGGAGCCATGGCATCAGCGTTGTTTATCATGCTGCTCGCGTACTATGTACCGAAAATCGTCACCACAGAAGAATCTTCCCATTCCTGGTCTTTGCCATTAGCCGGGAAGACGATCGTAATCGATCCGGGTCATGGCGGTGTGGATGGCGGGGCGGAAGGTGCAGATGGCACACAGGAGGCAGGAATTACGTTAGCCGTCTCCAAAATGCTCCGGGATTATTTGCAGCAAGCAGGGGCGCTTGTCTATCTGACCAGGGAAGACGATGCGGATTTGGCAGATGAAGATACAAAAGGACTCTCCAATCGTAAATCAGAGGATATCCGGAATCGGGTAGCCTTTATCGAAGAAAAGGAAGCAGACTTTTATATCAGCATCCATACAAATGCATTGCTTTCTACGAGATGGTCAGGAGCCCAGACGTTTTATAATGAAAACAGGGAAGGCAGTAAAGCGTTGGCTACTTTTATCCAGGATGAAATCAAGCGCAATCTGGAAAATACGAAACGAGTACCGCTGGCCTTGAATACGATGTATCTTCTGAAACATGCGGAACCTACAGGAGCGCTTGTCGAGATCGGATTCATGTCGAATCCGCAGGAGTTGGAGCTCTTGAAGGATACATCGTACCAGGATAGAATGGCCTTCAGTATTTATGAAGGCATTCTCCGTTACACGACAGAGAAGATACCGGAGGATGAATGACCGAGCGCCGCTTGCCTAGCAGTCTTAAAGATGTGTTATACTAGCGGTAAAAGCAGTCTGGAAACCGTTTTCCGGAACAAGCTAGGTAGGGGGCGTTCACATGGTGACAGAAGAAAAAGTACGGGAGCTTTTGAATGATATCGAAGATCCTTTTCTACATACGACGCTGGGTGAAACCGGCGCCATCGCAGATATCCGGATCAAGGAAGAGAAACGTCATGTCAGCGTGAAGATTTTGGTTGGCAAGACGAATACAGCTGAACAGATGCAGCTGCAGCAGGAGGTTGTCAATGTCCTGAAAAGTGCAGGGGCAGCCACGGTGGGTCTGCGTTTCGATCAGCTTCCGCAGGAAATCGTGGACCGCTATAGCCAAACCCAATCCTCCGGCAAGCAGAAGTCATTGCTGGATAAAGATACGAAAACGAAATTCATCAACATTGCCAGCGGTAAAGGCGGTGTCGGTAAATCAACCGTCACGGTCAACTTGGCAGTGGCACTGGCCCGAATCGGCTTCAAGGTCGGTATCATCGATGCGGATATATACGGCTTCAGTGTGCCGGAAATGATGGGTATCGAGAAGCGCCCGGAAGTAGTCGATGACAAAATCACACCAGTGGAGCGTTTTGGCGTGAAAGTCATTTCCATGGGCTTCTTCGTCGAGGACAATGGTCCGGTCATCTGGCGCGGCCCAATGCTTGGAAAAATGCTGACAAGCTTCTTCAAGGAAGTGCAATGGGGCGATGATTTGGACTACTTGCTTGTCGATCTTCCTCCGGGGACAGGGGATGTGGCCTTGGATATTCATACGATGCTGCCATCCTCCAAGGAGATCATCGTCACTACACCGCATCCTAATGCAGCCTTCGTCGCGGCGCGTGCCGGGCAGATGGCTATCCGAACCGAGCATGAAATCCTCGGCGTCGTGGAAAACATGGCATATTACGAAGTGCAGGCCACAGGTGAGAAAGAATATGTATTCGGCCAAGGAGGCGGGGACAAGCTTGCAGATGCACTTGATACGGAAGTGATCGGCCGCTTGCCTCTGGCGCAGCCTTATAAAGAAGAAGGCGTCTTTGCACCGGCTGTCTACCAGGAGGATCATCCGCTTGGAGATGCGTATGATGACTTGGCAAGAGCGATCCTGGAAAAATATATGCAATGACAAAAAAGCTGAGAGTATTTGCTCTCAGCTTTTTATTTGGCTTTTGTAATACAACCTTGAAGCAGGAGTGCTGTAGCCTCGTATTTACACTTGCTATAGCAGAGGTGGTTTCCGTCATTTTGCTTCTTCTTTCTGTTTTGACTGGGCTTCTTCCAATGCTTTTTGGACGGTTTGCATCAGCTTCTGTTCAAACATAGGTGTTTCAGCGGACTCTTGGATCGTCTTTTCCAGTTCTTTTCGGAATTCCTGGCTTTTCATCACATTCAGCATTTGCTCCTGTACCTTCGGATCCTGCAGGAGCTGCAGGAGCTGCTTTTGGAAATCGGAATCATTCATCAAATCTTTGACAAGCTTCTTCTGCTCAGGTCCGATATTTTTCGCGAAAGCAGCTACAAATTCCGGATCCTCGAAGCGTTCTTTCCAGAATTTCTGTCCTTCTTCCGAGGTCCATGATTTATTGATGGCATCTTCCACTTTGCTGGCATCCAGCGAAACCAAATCCTGCATCGTCTCATCAGACATCACTTCCGAAATGGCTTTCTTGCCTTCATCCGTCTTCAATATATCGGCGACCATCTGCTTGGTCGTATCATAATCCGGCTGGCTGCTTTCGGCGGCTTGCCCGCCTGTGCATGAAGCAAGCACGAATAGGGATAATATCAGGATCGGCACTAACCGTACAAACATAATCACGTGCTCCTTCCACTTTTAGTAAGTACACTTACTTTGCGCAGAAGGAGCCATGTTTATGCATCAATTCACTTCTTTCAGCTCCGGGGATCCCCCGGCAATCAATTCGCTGACTGTCACATAATGATAGCCTTTATTCTTCAGTGCCGGAAGGATGGTTTCCAGGGCCTTTTCGGTCTGTTTGACGGAGTCGGAAGCATGCAGCTGGATGATATCGCCATTGCTTGTTTCCTCCATGACTTCATCGACGATGAGCTGCGTGCCCGGATTGCGCCAGTCCTGCGGATTCACACTGTATTGGATCACCTTCAAGCCGAGCGTCTCGGACAATTGAATAATCTCTGTTGTGAAATCTCCTGTTGGCGCACGGACTAATTCGATATCCTCGTGACCGAGTTTCCGGAATATCTCTTTAGCGTAGGATAGATCCTTTCTTATTTGGGCAGGCTCTTGTTCGATATAGCTCTTGTAACGGTATCCCATCATTCCGAGTTCATGCTTATCTTCGACGATGCGATCGACGATTTGCGGATGTCGCTCTGCCCATTCGCCGCTGACAAAGAAGGTTGCTTTCACATTCTGTTCTTTCAATTCATCCAGTATAGGGATGGCTTGCGTATCTCCCCAGCTTATATTGAAGGTGAGGGCAATATTAGGCTCATCCTTGCTTCCTTGAGTCAGGGCTGCTGGTTTTTCCTTTGAGGAAAAGACGGATAATGAACTGCTCGTCTCCATCCAGATGATCAGTGCCGTGAACATTGCTGCTGCAACGACGAATGCCCATCTTTTCCATTTGTTGAAACGGAATACATAAAAGTGCTGCATGCATATCATTCCCTTCGCTGCTCCCGTAATGTAGTTCCATTCTATGCATGCCTGTCCCCGAACATGATGCTTGTCTGCAACTGTTACATAGAAAGGACAATATTTTTACAAAAAATGATTCTATTTCGGTCAGCTGGGGGACACCAATAGGAGAGCAAGCGGATCGGAGCGAATGGAGGCCGATCGAATGGATGCAAAAGAAGTCTACATGCTCTTGGACCTCTTAATACGGATTGACGGAGGAAGAAGTGAAGGCTGGAAGCAGGCAGCTATAATGAACTGAAAAGCAAAGAAAAGCACCCGGTGCAGAGGTCGGCACCCTGCTGGTGGCAGTAGGGGGAGTAATCTTAGCAGCTGCGCTCTCTGTTATGACTTCGGAATCAGTAAGATGTCATGTTTGAAAGAAGCCCCTGCAACTTGATTGATGGGAAGCACAGCCATTGGATGACTTCTCACGGCATACGCTCTCGGGTGTGGAGAAGGGACAGCCTCATGAATGAAACAGAAACGAGGGGGATATCCTCTGGGTGTACGCTGCAGAATGTGCTCGTTTGCGGGGTGTTGATAGGTGCGGCAGTAATCGTTTCTTTCTCCATTGGAATGCGGGAATGACAATGGCGTTTACATGCTCAATGAAGAAGACTCTCCAGACATTGACTGCAGGATTTACTGTCATCTGAAGGAAATCATCAAAGCCACCTGTGATAGGAATAGAGGAAAAGTAGGAAAGCTCCGTTGGATGCGGAGCTTTCCTTTATGTTAAAATGGACTGATGCTGGCCCATGGATGGCGTTTCCCTCCTATAGTCAGATAGCTCCATACAAGGGCCTCTCGGCGGCTTTTGAAAATTAATAGAAAAAAGCTGTTGACTCATATCGAAATAGGTCGTATACTGTTAAACGGCGCTAAGGTAAGACAAAAAAACGCGCCGGACAGATTATCAAGTTTTTTAAAAAAGTTGTTGACAAAAACAATTGAGACATGATAAGATGTTCTAGTCGCTGAAACGAGCGACAACAACTTGATTC
>NZ_NQFP01000037.1:0-56228 GCF_002271665.1 Terribacillus sp. 7520-G
AAGATTTCAATGAAATCGAAAAACCACGTTTTCTGCTTAGAGATTTAGCAGGAAACGTGGTTTTTTTGATGTTATTTCAAGCTTCATCTATTTTATATTTTCTGGATTTATGCGGAAACTATCACTGGATGGAGAAGGGGGAAAGATGCTGAATGTTTGACTGGCTGGAAGAGAGAACGATCATCCTGGCTCCAACGGGAAGTTATGCATATGGCACGAATACCGAGGATTCAGATAAAGATTTCAAAGGAATATGCATCCCGCCTGCAAGTTACTTCCTGGGGCTGGATTCCTTCAATGAATATAACAGCAGCGGCGGTAAAAACTTCAAAAACACGAAAGATGATATCGATATCAATATCATCCATATCACGAAGTTCGTCAAGGATGCTATGGCTGGGGTGCCCAATAACATCGAAATATTATTTTTGAATGGAGAGCAGTACTTAAAAGTGACAGACTTGGGGCAGCGGTTAATCGATGATCGGCATTTATTCCTTTCTAAAGCAATCCACAAAAAATTTGGTGGCTATGCCGAGTCCCAGATCCAAAAGCTTAAGCAGAGAAATTCCAGCAGATCCGGCAGACAGGACTTGATCGAGCAGTATGAGTACGACACGAAATTCTTTATGCATAGCGTAAGGCTGCTGACCAGCGCGATTGAGATACTGGAAACAGGCGATTTCAGCACCTACAGGCCAAATCGCGGTTTTTTGCTTGACTGCAGGAATGGTAAATACACATTTGGTGAAGCAGTGGAGCTTATCGAGTCGTTGGATGAAGATCTCCGGAAGGCAGCAGAGGATTCCATGCTTCCGGAAGAGCCGGATCGTCATGCCATTGATGAGCTCTTGGTCAGCATAAATATTTCAGTAATGAAAGAAGAAGGCGGCTGGTAAGTGCCGGCAAAGGTATGAAATACAGGAAGCAGGCAACACTCATAATGCAGACAATAGGTTTTATTCTGCAAATATGAAGGTAAGAGTAAAGAAGAAAAGGAGTGAGTGGGCAAAATGAAACATGTAAAGGCACTATTGATCAAATTCATCATGATTTTAGCTGTTTTATGGATTGTTTTCACTCTGATGTTCGATGCGGAATTCGGTGATACGCTGCTTATGAGTGTCGTCTTGACGATCGCTGCTTATGTGATCGGGGATTTGTTTATCCTCAGCCGATCAGGGGATCGGAGCAAGCCGGATGGTGATTTTACCAAGCGGAATGCAATTGCGACAGTGTGTGATGCCGTCCTCGCATTCATCGTGCTTTGGGTGTTGGGGGAAGCATTGCTGGATCCTGATGATAATGTTGTGCTGGCATCCTTGATTTCCACCGTCGTGATCGGTATCGGCGAGTGGTTCTTCCATCGTTATGTCAATAATCAAGTCATTGAAGATCACAATGCCCAAACTGTTGGTATGTCCTGAATTATGCTATAGTAGAATGAGTTAATGGAAGGAATCCCTATATGGGGATTCCTTTTGCTTGCCGAATGATCAAGGAGGAGGTATCTTGTGGAGGTTTCGATACTGCTGGCTGTTTCTGCAGGATTTCTATCCTTTTTATCCCCGTGTGTCCTTCCGCTTTATCCGGCATTTCTATCCTATTTGACTGGAGTTAATCCGGCTTCATCCAGCGGAAAATCGCATGCCTATGGATGGTTCTTGCATACGATTTTCTTTTTGCTTGGGTTTTCGGCGATTTTCTTATTGCTGGGCTACAGTGCACTGGCATTATCTGAATTACTTTTTGCTTATCAAGCATACATACGTGTCATCGGGGGAGCTTTCCTTATCCTATTGGGAGCGATACAGATAGGATTGCTGGGAGGGAGATGGCAGTCATCCGGAAGCTTGTTTCGTTTTAAGGACAGACCGTCTGGATATGCGGGTTCTTTCCTGATCGGACTGGCCTTTGCCATGGGCTGGACGCCATGTACAGGCCCGATATTGGCGGGGATCATGACGACTGCTGCACTGCAGCCGCTTCAAGCCGTCCCGCTGATGTCGGCTTATGTCCTTGGTTTCAGCATTCCCTTTTTTGTTTGTGGTTTTTTCGGATATCGTCTGCAAAAATTGCAGAGAGCGGGTAAGCTCTTGCATGAAGTGAGCGGCTATTTCCTGATTCTGATCGGCATTTTGCTTCTATTCGATTTGACAACAAGGATAACAGCTTATCTTGGCGGTTTTTTCTCTTTTTACGGTTTTTAAATCGTGAAAAATGCTGCGAAGTAGTTTAAAATATGTAGGGAAAGGGTGTCGATTGTGGAATTTTCACCGAATAATTTAATTTTCAAAACAACAACCGTGCTCATCTCTTTCTTGTTGCTAGGGTTTTCGGTCTATCTGTTCTTTGCAGGCCATAATTCCCCGGGCGGTGGATTCATCGGAGGTCTGGGAACTGCTGCTGCACTGGTGCTTATGTATATGGCATATGGATTTAAGACGGTCAGCAAGGTTCTGCCGATCAATTATCGTGTGTTGACGGTGATGGGTGTGCTGATTGCGGTCCTGACCAGTGCTGGGTCATTCCTATTCGGACAGCCATTCCTGAGCCATACCTTCACGTATATCCATTTGCCGGTACTAGGGGAACTGGAGTTGGCTACAGCGACACTTTTTGATCTGGGGGTATATCTTACCGTTGTCGGTATCGCCCTGACGATCATTCTGTCCATCGCACAAGATCGTTCAAGCAGTGAGGAGAATGTAAGTGGCAAAAATATTGATAGTTGATGATGCAAAATTCATGCGGAAGACATTGCGCGGTCTGCTTACCGAGAACAATCATGAGGTTGTCGGGGAGGCTGCGGATGGACTGGAAGCAGTCTCAAAGTTTCGTGATACCCATCCTGATCTTGTGTTCATGGATATCACGATGCCGCATAAGGATGGGCTTGCAGCCTTGAAGGAGATCATCGGGATGGATCCGGATGCCAAGGTGATCATGTGTTCTGCAATGGGTCAGCAGCGCATCGTCATGCAAGCGATCGAGCTTGGCGCAAAGGATTTTATTACGAAGCCTTTCGAGGATGTCCGAGTGATTGAGACTGTGGAGCGTATTCTCGCTTAAAGAAATGTAAATTGAAAGAAGGTAAGGGTATGACATTACCTGTTATCATCAGTACCATCCTGGTGGCATGTATGGGACTGGCTGTTGCCATGATACGGATGCGGGCTGCAGCCAGACCGGTTACGGCCAAGAAAATCATCCTGCCGCCCCTTTTCATGAGTACCGGAGCGCTGATGTTCATTTTTCCGGTGTTCCGTGTACCTTGGCCGGAGGTTTGGTTTTCATTGGGGGCAGGAATCATTTTTTCCAGTTTGCTGATCCTGACTTCCAATTTTGAAGTCAGGGATCAGGAGATTTTCCTGAAGCCTTCGAAGGCATTCGCAATCATACTTGTCGGTCTCGTGTTTGTCCGGGTTTTACTCAAAGTGGCGATCGGCCAGACGATCGAAATAGGGGAGATGGGCGGTGTCTTCTTCCTGCTGGCCTTTGGCATGATCGCTTCCTGGCGGATTGCAATGCTTTGGAAGTACAAACGGCTTGAAAGAAGCTTGCAAGTCACCTGATGGTGTGAAAAGACTTTCTTCCAGTGAGAAAGTCTTTTTTCATAGACTGAGGACATACAAGTTTTAGGAAAATCATGGCACGAGCGTTTTGTTTTTTGCTTAATTGTAGTAACATACATTACAAAAGGACTTATACATACATAGATGCACGAAGGTCACATAAAAGGGGGCGAAGGAGCTTGAACGAAGACGACTATAAGACAGAGAAAAAGGCAAGGGCGGCTTCATTTGATTCGACAGGCTTTGAGGCACATTCTTTGGCTGAACTTCCGGCACCGCTGCTGCGATGGATCGATGAAAACGGTTTTGATATCGTATTCGTCTGCAGCAGTGATGGGATGATTCGGTATACTTCCACGTCGGTCACGCGGCTGCTGGGCTATTTGCCAGAGGAATTGTTCGGCACGTCTTCTTTGACTTATTTGGATCCATGTGAAGTGCCTGTCCTGAAAAACAGGTTCAAATCAGCGACGGAATGGCCCCAGCGATTCCATTTCACGGCTGTGGATAACAGGGGGAAGCATATATGGATGGAGGCCAGCATCTCACTTGTAAAGGAGCAAGATGCCCCTTATTATATCGGGGTTGCCAAGGATGTCTCCGATAAAAAAGAAATCGAGGAAATGATGTTCCGTTCGGAAAAAATGAGTGTGGCAGGACAGCTTGCAGCTGGGATAGCGCATGAAATCCGTAACCCGCTTACGAGTCTGAAGGGCTTCCTCCAGCTCATCCAGGCGGGTATCAGCCGCAAAGAAGAGTATTACAAGATCATGGTGGATGAGATACAGAAAATCGAAACCATCACTTCCGAGCTTCTATTCATTTCAAAACCTGTAGCGGAAAACAAAGAATCGGAATCGATCCATGAAATGCTGCAGGATGTCATCACCCTGCTGTACTCACAAGCAAGGCTGCAGAATGTCCAGATCAATTTTGAAAAAGGATCGAATAGCAGGCTGCTCTGTGACAGATCTCAAATCAAACAGCTCTTCATCAATCTTATCAAGAATGCACTTGAAGAAATGCCGAATGGCGGCAAGATTGATATACGTCAGCGGCAAGAAGGTGAAGAATGTATAGTGGATGTCGTGGATGAAGGGCCTGGTATCCCGGATGAGGTGCTTGCCAAGCTCAAGGAGCCTTTCTTTACGACAAAGAAAGAAGGTACGGGACTTGGATTGATGATTTGTGCTCAAATACTGGACAAGCATAATGGCAGCCTTGATATCCTTCGAAATGAAATCAAGGGTAGCACATTCAGGGTGTCCCTGCCTGTAACCTTATAATATTTATACATGGCCCCCGCGAGGAGGCCATGTTTTCTTTTACATGTCGTGATGACTATGATGTTTTTGTCTGCTATGATTTTTGTTTTTCACTTTCTTCGACCCGCTCAGCGGCTCATTCACCTTCTCTGGATGTTTTCGCTGTTTCCCTTTCTGATCTCCCATTTCCTCACCTCCACATCAACTATTATCCCTTATGTGAAAGGGCTTATTCGAGGGTTGTCAAAATCTATAGGTAGGCTGCAAAATGCGCTAGGATTCCCTATTTTACGCGTGTTTTTTGCTCTTAATTAATTTACTTATGAATCGTTTTCATTTAGAATAAAAAGTGCAAATCGATGTTAGCTCGTGCTGCTTTATCATAGAATCGTGATAAGCAGGCTAATTCACAAGGGGGTTTGTTCATACGATGGTGGGAAATAATTCATACAATGCAAAGAAGCAGTTTGAATTAAACGGAAAGACGTACAATTACTATCAATTGAAAGCGCTTGAAGAGAAGGGGCTCGGAACAGTCTCTCGCTTGCCATTCTCCATTCGTGTGCTGCTCGAATCACTGATCCGTCAGCATGATGGCTTTGCAATCAAGGACGAGCATGTGGAAGGCTTGGCAAATTGGGGGAATGGGGACATCACCGATGTACCATTCAAGCCTTCCCGTGTCATCCTGCAGGACTTCACCGGGGTACCGGCGGTCGTGGATCTCGCTTCCCTGAGAAAAGCGATGGTAGACCTTGGCGGGGATGCAGACCGGATCAACCCGGAAATCCCTGTTGACCTTGTCATCGACCACTCCGTACAGGTTGATAAGTATGGCACGCAAGACGCACTGAAAGTGAATATGGAATTGGAATTTGAGCGAAACAAAGAACGTTATGAATTTTTGAACTGGGCACAAAAAGCATTCGATAACTATCGTGCCGTTCCGCCGGCAACCGGTATCGTGCACCAGGTCAACCTGGAATACTTGGCTAGTGTGGTCCACGAGAATAAAGAGGAAGACGGAACTTATATTGCTTATCCGGATACGCTTGTCGGTACGGATTCCCATACGACGATGATCAATGGTCTTGGCGTCCTTGGGTGGGGTGTCGGCGGTATCGAAGCGGAAGCAAGCATGCTTGGACAGCCGTCTTACTTCCCTGCACCGGATGTCATCGGGGTCAAATTCGTCGGTACGATGCCGGCAGGCTCGACAGCGACAGATTTGGCGCTGAAAGTGACACAGGTGCTGCGTCAAAAGAACGTAGTCGGAAAATTTGTCGAATTCTTCGGCCCGGGCCTTGCGGATATGCCGCTTGCCGACCGAGCGACGATTTCCAACATGGCGCCGGAATATGGGGCGACATGCGGATTCTTCCCGATTGATGAAGAGACATTGAACTACCTGCATTTGACAGGAAGAAGCAAGGAACAAATCGATCTTGTGGAGAAATATGCAAAGGAAAACGACTTCTGGTACTCTCCGGATGTCCGCGATCCCGAGTATACAGAATTGGTGGAAATCGATCTGTCTGCATTGGAGCCGAACCTATCCGGTCCGAAGCGCCCGCAGGATCTGATTCCGCTTTCCGGCATGCAGAAATCATTCGTTGATTCGATCACGGCACCAGCCGGCAACCAAGGATTCGGCCTTGATAAGAGTGAATTCGATAAATCGGTGGACATCAGCCATCCGGATGGCAAGACATCCACGATGAAAACAGGTGCTGTCGCAATTGCTGCGATCACATCCTGTACGAATACATCCAACCCGTATGTCATGCTCGGGGCAGGACTTCTCGCCAAGAACGCCGTGGAAAAAGGACTTAGCGTCCCGGCATATGTGAAAACCTCCCTGGCTCCTGGTTCCAAGGTAGTTACTCGCTACTTGGCAGATGCAGGATTGACACCTTATCTCGACCAATTGGGCTTCACGCTTGTCGGCTATGGATGTACGACATGCATCGGTAACTCAGGTCCGTTGTCCCCTGAAATCGAGGAAGCGATTGCATCCAGTGATTTGACTGTCGCATCCGTCCTTTCGGGGAACCGTAACTTCGAAGGCCGCATCCATCCGCTTGTCCGGGCGAACTATTTGGCTTCGCCGCCATTGGTTGTGGCTTACGCGCTGGCGGGTACAGTCGATATCGACTTGTACAAAGATCCGATCGGAACGGATAAAGATGGCAACGCGGTATATTTCAAGGATCTATGGCCATCTCCTAAGGAAATCCGTGATGCAGTAGCTGAAGTCGTGACACCGGAAATCTTCCGTAAGGAGTATGAGGATGTCTTCCATTCCAATGAGAAATGGAATGCGATTGCTACGACAGACGAACCACTCTATAAATGGGATCCGGATTCCACTTATATCCAAAACCCGACCTTCTTCGAGAACATCTCCGGAGGAAGCGGTACTGTCGAGCCATTGCAAGGATTGCGTGTAATCGGGAAGTTCGGCGACTCTGTCACCACCGACCATATTTCCCCGGCTGGTGCAATCGCCAAGGATATGCCGGCTGGTAAATATCTGCAAGCCAAAGGTGTGACACCTCGAGAGTTCAACTCCTATGGTTCCCGCCGAGGCAACCATGAGGTCATGATGCGCGGTACATTTGCGAATATCCGCATCCGCAACCAGCTTGCACCGGGAACCGAGGGCGGTTACACAACATACTGGCCGACGGATGAAGTGATGCCGATTTATGATGCAGCAATGAAATACCAAGCTGATCAGACTGGACTGGCTATCTTTGCCGGAGAAGATTATGGTATGGGAAGCTCCCGTGACTGGGCTGCAAAAGGTACGAACTTGCTCGGTATCAAAACCGTCATTGCACAGAGCTTTGAACGGATCCACCGTTCCAACCTCGTCATGATGGGTGTGCTGCCATTGCAGTTCCAGCCTGGTGAAAGTGCTGATTCACTTGGTCTGACTGGCCGTGAGAGCATCGATGTTGCAATCGATGAGAATGTGTCTCCGCGTGATATCGTCAAAGTGAAAGCCACTGCAGAAGATGGAAAAGTGACTGAATTCGAAGCTATAGCACGTTTCGATAGTGAAGTCGAAATCGATTATTATCGTCATGGCGGAATCTTGAACATGGTCCTTCGTGACAAATTACAGCACGCATAAGTATCTATGGGAAGCAGCCGGAATGGCTGCTTCTTTTTTGGTTAGTTTGACTCCTTTCCGCTTACAATAAACGGCGAAGGGGGAATTTGCATGAAACGAGGACTGATCCTCTTGTGCGCTTTTTTGTTCATCTTTCCAACCATCGCCAAAGCCGGTACAGCAGAGCTGAAATCGGTTGAAGCTTTGATAGAAGCAGCCGATGGGAAGCCTGTTGTGATAACGTATTGGGCTACATGGTGTGATACATGCTTGTCGGATCTATCCGAGCTGGAGGAGTTTCGTGCTCTGGTAGGCAGTAAGGTCGGCGTATACAGTATCAATGCGACAAAGAGTGAGCGAAGCGTGAAGCAAGTGAAGAATTTCATCGGGAAAAGCGCACTTCAGGTGCCTGTCTATTTGGATGTGGAAGGTACTGTAGCGCATCAATTCCGCCAAGTAGCGGTTCCTTTTACCATTCTGGTCGATGAATCCGGCAAGCAGCGGATCATTCCCGGTCCCGTGACGAAGGAACAGCTGCAGGAATGGATCGATTAAGGACACACCAGTTCACCTGTATGGCTCCGGTATGCTAAAATGATGGTAGAAAAGGGGGCATACTTGTGGCTCAGACAGAGAAAACCCTGAAAGAACAAGTGATTGCATGGAGTTCAATGGACATCTCACCGCCTCTATCAGAGATAGAGGCGTTACGTATGGCATCAAAGCTGGATTCAGGGGAAGAAGCCCTAAAACAGGGCTTGTATCGAATCATAGCTTTTTACCGGATCATGCGTGTGCAAAAGCAGGATCCGATCAGCAGACAGCTGCTGGCAGAATCGGAGCGGACACATCCAATTGTGCTTGAAATCGATCAATTTGCACAGGTAAGTCAATATTATCAGGCATTGATGGATACGGATTTGCCAGTATGGTCGGTGCGGGAAACAGATTTTGACCCTGCAAAATTAAAGAAATCCCAAAGCTTGTATGGTCAGCTGAATGATATAATGAAAGCTTATCCACGCAGGTTGAATGGCGCAAGCAAATTGGCGGCGGCATACAATCGTTCCTATGAGGAACTGGAGGATTTACTGGTACTCTTGGAACAGACCATCGAAACGATTGAAAACAGGAAGACAGGATCACCTGTCACTGCGATGAATGCAACCGTCCTGCAGATATTGAAATCCCTGGAAGCTGTACAGGATGCACTGCCTGATGTATTAAGCCAGGCAAGTGAAAGCCGTCCGCTTGAAGCCCTGGATCAACTGATAGGTTTACAGGATGTGAAGACATATATTCATGATTATTACCATTATCTGCGCTATCAGCAGGAAAGGAAGCAATTTGGTTTCCAGATGGTGGATGAACCGGGTCTGAATATGGTCATCACCGGCAATCCCGGAACCGGGAAGACGACGATTGCACGTCTTTTGGCCAAGCTTTACCACCAGCTTGGGCTGTTGGACTCCGATCATGTCGTCGAGGTGAACCGCTCTCATCTGGTTGGTTCGTATCTTGGCCAAAGCGAAGAAAATACAACCAATTATGTGCGGCAGGCGATCGGCGGCGTGTTGTTCATTGATGAAGCGTACAGTCTGAAAAGGGAAGGCCAAAGCGGAAATGATTATGGACAGGCAGTGATCGACACGCTTGTTTCCAGTATGACAAGCAGCGAATACGGCGGGAAATTTGCTGTTTTCCTGGCAGGCTATCCCGAGGAGACGCGTCAATTCCTGTTTGCCAATCCAGGACTGCGCAGCCGTATTCCAGATCAGAATTACATCGAGTTACCGGATTTTGAAACCGAGGAGCTTTTGCAGATTGCCGAAAATACGGCGCTTGCCAACGATTTTTTCTTCACTGAGGAAGCATTGCGCCTGGTTGAGGACAAAATCGAACAGGCTCGGGTCGATGAAACATTCGGAAATGCCCGCTCTGTCCGGGATATTGTATTGCGTATCATCTTCCAGAAGGGAGCCGATCGCAAATTGACGACGGAGTCATGGATCGATCATATGACATTATCCGCCCAAGACGTGAAAGATCCAGACCGAAATGAAAAAGAATCAGAACCATTGCAGCAGCTGGATCAATTGATCGGCTTGCAATCGATCAAAGAAGAGGTCAAAAAGCTGTCTTCCTTTGTCCAAATCCAGCAGGAGCGGAAACAAAAAGGGGCTCCGGCAGTGCCGATTCAGCTGCATGCTGTCTTTACCGGCAATCCGGGAACCGGTAAGACGACGATCGCCAAGATCTATGCGGAGATTTTAAAAGAGCGCGGTCTGCTGAAAAGAGGGCATCTGGTAGTTGCTTCAAGAAGTGATTTGGTAGCTGGTTATGTCGGCCAGACAGCAGCTAAGACGAAAACGGTCATCCGTGATGCCCTTGGAGGGGTACTATTCATCGATGAAGCGTACAGCTTATTCCGAGGTGCACAGGATTTCGGTAAAGAAGCAATCGACACGCTTGTGGATGAAATGACGAAGCATAATGAGAATCTCGTCGTGGTACTGGCAGGATACCAGCAGGAAATGAAGCAATTCATCGACAGCAATCCAGGACTTGCTTCACGCTTCAAGAAATATTTCACTTTCCCTGATTACAACAGTGAAGAGCTCGTCGCTATTTTTAAGCATGCAATGGAAAATTATGCATATACGCTCTCGGAAGAAGCGGAAGCTCTCCTTAGGGAACGACTGGAAACAGAAGCTGTTTCCGGCAATGCCAGATTCGTTACGAATCTTCTCGATGAAGCGATTCAGTTCCAATCGCTCCGCCTTGTCGAAGAGGAAGAAAAGCTGGAAATGGATTTATTGAATAAGAAAGATATAGAGAATGCTTGGGAAATGGTAAGGAGAAGTGCTTTATGAAGAAATCGACATCAGAAATAAATGTAAGATATGGAGAAACAGATCAAATGGGAGTCGTGTATCATGCGAATTATCTTATTTGGTTTGAGATCGGGCGAACTGATTTCATCGAGACATTAGGTTTGCATTACGCAGGCATGGAAGAGGATGGCTTTCTTTCCCCGGTTGTGGATGCCCAGCTGAATTTTCACTACCCCGTTCGTTATGGGGAGAAGCCGGTTGTGGATACATGGCTCCGCTCCTATGATGGAATCCGGACACAGTATGGCTATGAAATCAAAAATGAGGATGGCAAACTCTGTGTATCCGGTACAACTACCCATACAGTCGTGAAAAAAGAAAATTTCCGACCTGTTTCGATACGACGTTCACTGCCCGAATGGCATGCTGCTTATTCGAAAGCGCTGGAAGCATAACAGATGGCATTCGGGATCAGACGCGGTGAGTTGCAGCGGTGGAAGGAGCAGGTCCGCCGCGGGGAGATTGCCTTTTTGACCCACTATTGGCTGGATGCCCGGTTCCCGGAAGCAAAAACGGTAACGAAAGCGGGCTGTGCCGATCGGCAGAAGCTGATAGAGTGGGGGGCGCAATATGGTCTGGAGGAAGCATGGATAGATGAGCATGAGGATTTACTGCATTTCGATCTGATAGGGGAACATCAGCTGCGTGTCCTCCAGGCTGAACGGCAATGGGAGCAGTTGGAAAGATTTCACTTATTGCCAAAATAAAAAGCAGTGACCCCTTGATTGGGGATCACTGCTTTTTTTCATGGTGATGATGCTCACAATTCGCACCTGGTACAGGATCGAATCCACCCCGGTGAAAAGGATGACATTTTGAGATGCGCTTGACGGTGAGCCAGCCGCCCTTCCATGCCCCATGCCGTTTGATTGCCTCCAGCCCGTATTGGGAGCATGTCGGATAAAAGCGGCAGGATGGCGGAGTCAGGGGGCTGATGAAGCGCCTGTAAAAACGGATCAAGGCTAAGAATACCTTGTCCATCGGCTTATTCCTCTTCGTCGCGCTTGTCGTAGCTCAATGTCGCCACGGCATCGTGCAAGTGGATCGATTCCTGATTGCTGCAGGATACAGTGAATTTTTCGACATAATCCAGTTCATACAAATCCGCTGCCACAAGACGGACCATGTCTTCGACAAAGCGCGGATTCTCGTAGGCAGTCTCGGTGACCATCTTTTCATCCGGACGCTTCAGGACAGGATGGATACGGGCACTTGCATTGCTTTCCGCAGCCTCGAGCAAATCCTCTTTCCAATCGCGCACATCTTCGTCGAATGCATCTGTCAGCTGTACTTCCATTGACACGATACCACGCTGATTATGTGCACTGTACTCACTGATTTCCTTCGAGCAGGGGCAAAGTGTCGTAACCGTACCGGAAAGCTTAGCCGTGGTCCGGAAGCCTGTTTGCTTGTCGTAAGCGACCTCCAATGTGGCATCCGCATGATTCAATCCAGTCATCCCGGAAGCAGGACCGCTTCGTTCAAAGAACCATGGGAATGTCACTTTCACTCGTGCATCGTCCTGCTTCAGGCGATCGGCAAGCTCAGCGACAAAGGTCTGTAAGCTTTTCACGGAAACGGTGAAGCCATTTTTGTGATACAAATCCAGCTGCTCCGTGAAGCGGCTCATGTTCGTCCCTTTGCTGTCCTGCTGGATGGAGGAGGTGAATTCAAATGTTCCGATCGTTGTCTGCATCGCCGGGCTGGTATTGCTGATCACCTGGATCGGGTGTTTGACCTTCGCGATTCCGACTGCATCTATATGGAAAAGGAAATTCTTTTTCGTGTTCTGTAAGTCGGCCATATCGGCTTTATTTTCTGGTTTTGTCTTCTTGCCTGGAGGCACGGAGCCGAATAATTTATGTCGTTCCGCCTTTGAAGGCAGCTGTTTTTTAGTTGATGTGTGTAGGTGCTGCATGATTGTACTCCTTTCAAAAGTCGCATGGACTAGCTTAAAGTATACCCGATGCGAAGCTGGTAATTCAATTTTCCGAACCGGGTATGCAGGTGCAATGAAAAAAACAATCCCGTTACTTGGAATTGTTTTTCACTAGGAAGGAAGCTTTTGGTTCCTCCCGTCTGATGATACGGACGATGTTCTGCCGATGCTTGTATAGGATGAATATCGCCAAGAGCCCGAGTACGATGGATAAAATGACATCCTGTGCAATGAAGATCGAGACGATGACACCGACGACACCCGCTGTCATGGAGGCAAGTGATACATATTTGCTGAGGAGCAAAACGACGACGAAGCTTGCCAGGATGATGACAAAGAGCCAGGCATTGACACCCAGGATGATCCCGGCTGATGTCGCGACAGCTTTCCCTCCTTTGAAACGGGCGAAGATCGGGTATACGTGACCGATGACCGCCCCGAGTCCGATGACGAGCAGGTATAAGTCCATTCCGAACAGAACGGGCAGGATGGTTGCAATCGTACCTTTCAGGATGTCGGCGATCAGCACGATGGTCCCGGCTTTCTTACCGAGTGTCCGGAACGTGTTCGTAGCACCGAGATTTCCGCTGCCATGCTCTCTTACATCTATATTATAGCTTACCTTGCCGACAATCAGGGCAGATGGAATCGAACCGATGATATAGGCGAGCAGGATGAATAACACGTACTCCATTTTCATTCTCCTTTAACTGCTTAGGCGTTCCTGTTGCTTGCTTATCCATTTTAGCACGAAGTATCATGGAAGGGCATAACTTTTTACATAGTATAGGATTAACTTACCAGAAGCAAGGGTAAAAAACTATTCAGTACATAATACGAGGTGAAGGTATGATTGAGTTCAAAGGTGTACATAAGACATACCCGGATGGTACGGAAGCCATCAAGGATTTCAATTTGAAAGTGCAGGAGGGGGAACTCCTCACGCTGATCGGACCAAGCGGATGCGGCAAAACGACGACGATGAAGATGATCAACAGGCTTGTCGAGCCAACGGCTGGCGAGATATACATAGATGGCAGGCAATTAAAAGATTATAGCATCCATGAGCTTCGCTGGAACATTGGCTATGTCCTGCAGCAAATCGCATTATTTCCGCATATGACAGTCGAAGAGAACATCGCTGTCGTTCCGGAGATGAAAAAGTGGAAGAAGAAAGAAATACATGATCGGGCCAAGGAATTGATGCGGATGGTGGGGATGGAGCCGTCCATCTACTTGAAAAAGAAACCTTCCGAACTATCCGGCGGACAGGCACAGCGCGTAGGTGTCATCCGGGCACTGGCAGCCGATCCGCAGATTTTGCTGATGGATGAACCCTTCAGCGCCTTGGATCCGATCAGCAGGGAAGGGCTGCAAAAGGATATCCGGAAATTGCAGCGGCAAATCAAGAAAACGATAGTGTTTGTCACACATGATATCGATGAAGCGACAGCTTTGGGAGATCGTATCTGCCTCATGAATGCCGGTGAAATCATTCAGGTCGACACGCCGCAGAAATTGATACTGGAGCCGCGTGACTCCTTTGTCCGCAGCTTTATCGGGGATAAAAAATCACCTTGGCAGACTGCCATCGATATCGTCGCTGCCCAATCTGTTTCCCATATCCTGACGCAGACAGCATACGAAGCAGGCGATTTCGATCCAGATCAAGCCTATATCCTGACAAGCGATGACGGCCAATTGCTTTGTGCCGTCGAGCATGGGAAGCAGCAGAATGTCCTCGCTGTGCCGAGTGATATGAATGTCCTGGAAGCAGTGCATGCTTTCGAGGAAGCAGGTGCCAGTATCCTGCCTGTCACAAAAGGTGAAGAGTTGATAGCGACTGTCACACAGCAGGAGCTGCTGCGTTACCTTGCCGGCAAAACCGAAGTCAGGAATGGGGTGGTGACCCAATGAAAGCATTCCTGGAAGTATTCGAACAGCGCAGTGATTCCTTATGGACGGCATTGGCTGAACACTTGCAAATATCGATCATTGCCTTGCTGATCAGTATTGCCATAGCCGTTCCGCTCGGCCTTTTGCTCAGCCGGTCCAAAAAGCTTGCCGAACCGATCATCGCGATAGCGGCAGTCCTGCAGACGATTCCCAGTCTAGCCGTTTTGGCGTTTTTGATTCCGTTGATCGGAATCGGCACGAAGCCGGCAGTTGCAGCACTCATCATTTATGCATTGCTTCCGATACTTCGTAATACATACACCGGGATCGCCGAAGTCGATCCAGCTTTGAAAGAAGCAGCAACGGGCATGGGAATGAATGGTTTCCGCCGCCTCCGCAAAGTCGAGCTGCCATTGGCGATGCCCGTCATCATGGCAGGTATCCGGACAGCTATGGTGATGATCGTCGGTACAACCACGATTGCCGCTTTAATCGGCGCTGGCGGACTCGGGGAACTCATCCTGTTGGGCATCGACCGCGGCGGAGATGTGAACCTCATCCTGCTTGGTGCCATTCCGGCAGCATTGCTTGCCATCCTGCTGGATTTGGTCATCCGGATTTTCGAGCGCACCAGCCGCAGATTCGGTTTCAAGTCGCTGGCTGTCCTGGTTATCGTGGCTGTCATTGGGGTCGTGGCCCCCTTTGCGGCAGCGCAGGATGATCAGCCTGATTTGGTGATAGGCGGCAAGCTGAATGCCGAGCCGACAATTTTGATCAATATGTACAAATTGCTTATCGAGGACCAGACAGATTTACAAGTCGAATTGGAACCGAATCTAGGGAAAACAGATTTTCTTTTCGAAGCCTTGCAAAATGGCAGCATCGATATTTATCCGGAGTTCACCGGTACTGCTCTGGTGACATTATTAGGCGAACAAGCAGAAAGCAATGATGGTCAGCAAGTGTATGAGCAGGCCAAAGCAGGTATGGCAGAAGCTTTCGAAATGGCATATCTGGAACCGATGGCGTACAATAATACGTATACACTTGCTGTGAAACGATCCTATGCGGAGGAGAATGACCTGCAGACGATTGCGGACCTTAGGAAAATGGACGATGAGATGACAGCGGGCTTCACATTGGAGTTCAGCGATCGGGAAGATGGTTATCTGGGCATCCAGGATGTCTATGGCGTGGAGTTCGGGGAGCTGAGGACGCTGGATCCCGGCATCCGTCAGCAGGCGATCGAAGCCGATGATGTCGATGTCATCGATGCTTACTCGACCGACAGTTATATCAGGGATTTGGATCTTGTCACACTGGATGATCCTGAGAATCTGTTCCCGCCGTACCAAGGTGCTCCGCTGATGCGCCAGGAGACACTTGAGGAATACCCGGAGCTTGCGGACATATTGGGTCAGCTTGCGGGCAAGATAACAGATGAGCAGATGACAGAGATGAATTACCAAGTCGATTTCAAAAAGAAGCAGCCTGAGGACGTCGCAAGGGACTTCCTCGAACAGGAAGGTCTGCTCTGAAAGAAGGGGGTATGTCAAATGGCATTCCAGAATCCGGAAAATGAACAGATTCGTGACATATTGCGGAAAGCGAAGACGATTGCGGTAGTGGGACTGTCCGATTCACCGGACAGGACATCTCACGGTGTTTCCCGTGCGATGCAGCAGGCAGGCTACAGGATCATACCGGTCAATCCGAATGTGACCGAAGTCCTCGGCGAGAAAGCCTATCCCAGCTTGGCTGATGTACCCGATGAGATCGATATCATCAATGTCTTCCGCCGATCGGAGTACCTGCCGGGATTGGCAAGGGAAGCAAGCAGGACGAATGCTCGCGTATTCTGGGCCCAGCAAGGCGTTCATGATGAAGGAGCAGCTGCTTACTTGGAACAGGAAGGTTTTACGGTCTTGATGGACTTATGTATCAAAGTCGCACATAGCGTACTTGTCGGGCCATCCGGCAAATGAACATACCCCATCTGCATACAGGCAGATGGGGTTCTTGTATCAATAGCGTATAATGGAACCAATGCAGAAAAATGAAGGAGGAAGAATCGTGGTTTTAGATGGAAAATTGGATGCCTCCTACACGGCATTGCCTGAGACTTTTTATACCAGAATGTCACCAAATCCGGTCAGGGATCCGCAAATGGTAAAATGGAACGAGGAACTGGCTGAACAGCTTGGCATCGGACAAGAAGGTGCTCTCGATCACTTGGCAGGCAACTCCTTCCCTGAAGGGGCACAGCCGATTGCACAAGCATATGCGGGTCATCAATTCGGCAATTTCACGATGCTTGGGGACGGAAGGACCATCCTCCTCGGGGAATGGCAAAATCGATCGGGCCAAAAAGTGGATATCCAGTTGAAGGGCGCCGGCCGCACCCCATATTCCAGGGGCGGGGATGGACGTGCAGCGCTTGGGCCGATGCTCAGGGAATACATCATCAGTGAAGCGATGCATGGGCTCGGCATCCCGACGACGCGCAGCTTGGCTGTCGTTTCCACGGGTGAACCGGTTTACCGGGAAACGGCATTGCCTGGCGCGGTATTAACCAGGATTGCGTCAAGCCATATCCGGGTGGGGACATTCGAATATGCCAGAAGATTTTGTTCGGAAACCGACTTGATAGCCTTGGCAGATTACAGCATAGAGCGTCATTATCCTGAGCTGGCTGGAGAGCCTGATAAGTATGTGCGCTTTTTCCGAGCGGTGATGGAACGACAGGCGGAACTGCTGGCGAAATGGGTGGGTGCCGGCTTCATCCATGGCGTGATGAACACGGATAATATGACGATCAGCGGCGAAACGATCGATTACGGCCCTTGTGCCTTCCTGGATGCATACAAGCCGATGACGGCTTTCAGCTCCATAGATATCCAGGGACGCTATGCCTATGCCAACCAGCCGCCGATCGCAGCTTGGAACCTGGCGCGATTTGCCGAAGCATTGCTTCCCTTATTCGATTCGATTCCAGCAGAGGCAGTGAAACAAGCAGAAGACACGCTCCGTGAATTTCCGCAGATTTATAGGAAATGCTGGCTCGATATCATGTACAGGAAAATTGGAATCACAGGTGCAAAAGAGAGCGATGAAGCACTTGTGGAGGATATACTTGGCTGGATGGAGCAAGCGGGGGCGGATTACACGAATACCTTCCGCGCATTGACGATAGGCGATACAGCTGCACTTGAACAGGCGGAGGGCTTTGCATCATGGAAAAAGCGCTGGGATGACCGGATCGGAGCTGAAGGAATCGAGGCTGCACGTGACTTGATGCGTCAATCCAATCCCAGCATCATCCCGCGCAATCATTTGGTGGAGGAAGCACTGGATGCTGCCGGAAATGGTGATTATACGCTGTTTGATCGGCTGTGTGAGCTTGTGTCTGATCCCTTCAGTTATGAGCCGGTCGACTCAAAATTCACCGAAGATCCGCCTGAGCCGAAGGAGCCTTTCCAAACATTTTGCGGAACCTGATATTGGCCTGCCCCCAGGGCAGGTATACATAAATGTGAAAATAAGAACAATGATAGCAATGATTTATATTCCAGATGGATCCAGACTGTCTTATGAAAGCAAAACACGATGAAAATGGCACCAAATGGACGATTAATTATATGAAAACCCAAAATGTGGATTGATTGACTGGCATTATTCTGCTACTTTTAATTAGGCATACACTGGACTCTGCAAAGCGAGGGAGCCAGTTTACAAGAACATATGTTTGCGTTATGATGAACATAACGTACTGTCGTTTTCCAGTGAACGGATGGATGAATGACTTGGAAACAGTTTTTTTGTTCGAAGAAGGGAGCCGATGTGGCATTGGTAAAACAAGCATCGCATTATTCAGATGACTCGATTCAAGTGCTCGAGGGGCTTGAAGCGGTCAGGAAGCGGCCCGGCATGTATATCGGTAGCACTGACAGCCGGGGATTGCATCATTTAGTTTATGAAATAGTCGATAACAGTGTCGATGAAGCACTGGCAGGCTACGGAGAAAAAATCAATGTGACAATTCATCAGGATAACAGTATTTCTGTCGAGGATTTCGGCCGCGGTATGCCAACGGGTATGCATGCTACCGGAAGGCCTACTCCCGAGGTGATTTTCACTGTGCTGCATGCAGGCGGTAAATTCGGCCAGGGCGGCTATAGCACGAGCGGCGGCTTGCACGGCGTCGGGGCATCTGTCGTCAATGCCCTGTCCGAATGGCTCGAAGTGACGATCCATCGGGATGGAAATATTTATACGCAGCGATTCGAAAATGGCGGCAAGCCTGTCACTTCGCTTGTGAAGCAAGGCAAGACGAAAAAGACAGGCACGAGCATCCACTTCAAGCCGGATCCGTCCATGTTCTCTACCACCAGCTACAATTTTGATACGCTGGCTGAACGTCTGCGCGAAGCGGCATTCCTGCTTAAGGGTGTGGCGTTCCATATCACGGATAAGCGCAGCGGGAAAGAGGAGACATATGTGTATCCTGACGGCCTGCAGTCTTTCGTTGACTATCTGAACGAGGAGAAGGATACGCTCCATCCCGTCCTTGCCTTCGAAGGCGAGCAGCAAGGAATCGAGATATTCTTTGCTTTCCAGTTCAATGATGGTTACACAGAAACGATGCTCAGCTTCGTCAACAACGTCCGCACCAAAGACGGCGGTACCCATGAAGCAGGAGCGAAATCCGGGATGACACGCGTCTTCAATGAGTACGCACGCCGGAATGGATTGCTGAAAGAAAAAGATAAAAACCTCGAAGGGACAGATATCCGCGAAGGATTGACAGCAATCGTCAGTGTCCGGATACCGGAGGCACTGCTTCAATTCGAAGGACAGACGAAGAGCAAGCTGGGTACTTCCGAAGCCCGCTCTGCGGTCGATGCCCTCGTATCGGAGAAACTTTCTTACTTCCTTTCTGAGAATCCCGATATTGCAGGTATGCTCGTAAAGAAAGCAATCCGGGCCAAGGAAGCAAGGGAAGCAGCGCGCAAGGCACGCGAAGATGCGCGCAGCGGCAAGAAGAAGAAGCGGAAAGATACATTGCTGAGCGGGAAGCTTACACCAGCCCAATCCCGCAATCCGCAAAAGAACGAACTGTATTTGGTGGAGGGTGATTCCGCCGGCGGTTCCGCCAAGCAGGGACGCGACCGGAAATTCCAGGCGGTGCTGCCTTTGCGCGGTAAGGTCATCAACACGGAGAAAGCCAAACTGCAGGATGTCATGAAAAATGAGGAGATCTCGACGATCATCCATACAATAGGTGCAGGTGTCGGAGCTGATTTCACTTTGGAGGATGTACAGTATGACAAAGTGGTCATCATGACGGATGCCGATACCGACGGCGCGCATATACAGATCCTGCTGCTCACATTCTTCTACCGGTATATGAAGGAATTGATCGAAGCAGGCAAAGTATTCATCGCCCTCCCGCCTTTGTACAAGCTATCCAAAGGCAAAGGCAAAAAAGAAGTCATCCGCTATGCTTGGAGCGATGAGGAGATGCGTGAAATCATCCAGGAAATGAAAAACGGCTATGCCATCCAGCGCTACAAAGGACTAGGCGAGATGAATGCCGATCAGCTTTGGGAAACGACGATGGATCCCGAGACACGAACGCTGATCCGTGTGACGATCGAGGATTTCGCCCGTGCAGAGCGCCGGATCACGACACTGATGGGTGACAAAGTGGAACCGCGGCGTAAATGGATCGAGAGTAATGTCGCTTTCGGTATGGAAGAAGACGGGAATATCCTCGAAAACGATAAGCTGCATAACTAAGGGGGATTTCTTTTGGAAAACTATTTGGATTTGCCATTGGAGGAAGTCATCGGAGACCGATTCGGCAGATACAGTAAATATATCATTCAAGACCGAGCGCTGCCGGATGCCCGGGATGGCCTCAAACCGGTGCAGCGCCGGATTTTATACGCGATGTTCGATGAGCGGAACACACATGATAAACCGTTCCGGAAGGCAGCCAAGACTGTCGGTACGGTAATCGGTAACTTCCACCCGCACGGGGACAGTTCGGTATATGAAGCGATGGTCCGGCTCAGTCAGACCTGGAAAGTACGCAATGTGCTGGTTGAGATGCATGGGAATAACGGCAGTGTGGATGGTGACCCGCCGGCAGCGATGCGTTATACGGAAGCGAGACTATCCAGCATCGCTTCTGAACTGCTGCGGGATATCGATAAGAATACCGTCGAATTCGTCCCGAACTTTGACGATACGAACGCGGAGCCGACTGTTCTCCCGGCCAAGTTCCCGAATCTGCTCGTAAATGGTTCAACGGGTATCTCTGCTGGTTATGCCACTGAAATACCTCCGCACCATCTTGGCGAAGTGATCGATGCCGTCATCATGCGCATGGACAAGCCGAACAGCACGGTGGATGAACTGATGACGGTCATGAAGGGACCGGATTTCCCGACAGGCGGCATCATCCAGGGCGTCGATGGAATCAAGAAGGCGTATGAGACGGGAAAAGGCAAAATCATCGTTCGCGGCAAAACGAGCATCGAGGATATCAAAGGCGGCAAGCAGCAAATCGTCATAGATGAAATTCCGTATGAAGTGAATAAAGCGAATCTCGTCAAAAGGATGGATGAGCTCCGCCTAGACCGAAAAGTGGAAGGTATTGCAGAGGTTCGTGACGAAACCGACCGCACCGGTATGCGAATCGTCGTCGAGCTCAAAAAAGAGGCGGATGCACAGGGGATCCTGCATTATCTGTACAAAAATACGGATTTGCAGATTTCTTACAACTTCAACATGGTCGCCATCAAAGACAAGACGCCGCAGCTGCTTGGTTTGGCGAGCTTGCTTGATGCGTATATCGAACACCAAAAGGAAGTCGTTACGAGACAATCTGCTTACAATTTGCAAAAAGCAAAAGACCGCAAGCATATCGTCGAAGGTCTGATTAAAGCAATCTCCATCCTGGATGAGTTGATTGCGACAATCCGCGCTTCCAAGGATAAAGCCGATGCCAAACAGCGGATCGAGGCAGCTTACGGCTTTACCGAGGCCCAGGCAGAGGCGATTGTGAACCTGCAGCTTTATCGTTTGACGAACACGGATATCACCGCACTGCAGCGGGAAGCAGACGAGCTGGATGAGCAGATCCAAAAGCTCGAGGATATCCTTAAAAACGAAAAGACGTTGCTTAAAGTGATCAAGCAGGATCTGCGGGCAATCAAGAAAAATTATCACACCGACCGCCTCACGCAGATCGAAGATGAAATCGAGGAATTGAAAATCAACCTCGAGGTCATGGTCGCATCCGAGGACGTATTGGTGACTGTCACACATGATGGTTACATCAAACGGACAAGCCTTCGATCCTATCAGGCTTCCAATGGGGAAGATTTGGCTATCAAGGAAGAAGATCATCTGATCGGCATGCAGGAGATCAATACAACCGACAAGCTGCTCGTCTTCACGAATAAAGGGAAATTCATATTCATGCCGGTGCATGAGCTGCCGGATATCCGCTGGAAAGACCAAGGGCAGCATCTTGCCAATATCGCAAGCATGGACAAGGACGAAAAAGTCATTGCCAGCATTCCGGTCCGTGATTTCAAACAAGCCGGCTACCTTGTCTTCTTCACTAAAAATGGCATGGTGAAACGCAGTGAGCTCAAGCTTTACGAAGCGACACGCGCTAACAAGTCACTTACCGCAATCAATCTGAAAGCGGACGACGAAGTGTGCCACGTAGCCCTGACTGATGGTAACAAACAGCTATTCATGGCAACGAATTCGGGATATGGCCTATGGTTTACCGAAGAAGAGGTCACTCCGATCGGCATACGGGCAGCAGGTGTGAAAGGAATGCAGTTGAAGGAAGATGAATATATTGTCGGTGCCCAGACATTTGGCCAGCAGCATTCCCCAAGTGTAGTCGTCATCACACATAGGGGGTCTGCAAAACGGATGAAATTGAAGGAATTCGAGCCAAGCGGCCGAGCAAAACGAGGTGTTGTGATGCTTCGTGAACTCAAGAAGAATCCGCATCGGATCGTCGGATTCTATGTATTGGAAGATGCTGCAGCGATTCATCTGGTGACGAAGGATAAACAGGATCATATTCTTGAGCCTATGAATCTGAATGCCAATGATCGTTATAGCAATGGCTCTTATGTTTTGGATACGGATAAGCATGGGGAAGTCATCGCAACTTATCCTGAAGCGATTTATGAAACTGTATTTTCTCAAGAAAAAGATTAAATTTACAATAATATCATTATGTAAACCAAGAGGGGCATTGAGCCTCTCTTTTTTCTGCACAATAAGCCCTCTGTAAGGATAGAATAATTGACAGGCAGCACAAATGACATGGTATAGTTTTACGTATAGCATATGGAACGGGGGAGCAGAATGGATAATCGTACGTTCAGAGATGCAATGGGGAAATTTGCGACAGGTATTACCATTGTTACAACCGATGTGGCAGGTGAGACAAAAGGGATGACGGTGAATGCCTTTATGTCTGTATCACTGGAGCCGAAGCTCATAGCTGTTTCAATCGATAAAAAAGCGTCCTTATATAATGTTTTACAGACAAATCCCACATTCGGTGTCAGTGTCCTGAGAGAGGAACAAAAGGATATCAGTATGGTATTTGCCAAACAGAAAGAAGAAGAGCCCGTGCCGATCATTGCGCTGCATGACGTACCGGTCGTAGAAGATGCCCTAGTCAATCTGGCGTGTAAAACAGTCGACAAAGTGATGGCTGGCGATCATATGATCATCATTGGGGAAGTCGAGGACTTGCTGCTGCGTGATGGTGATCCGGTGCTGTACTTTGGCGGTAATTATCGAGAAATCAAATCGATCTGAGGAAGGGAGCCCAGCCTATGGATCAGACGACAATCCTGGTAGTGGAAGATGAAAAGAAAATGGCGAGGCTGCTTCAGCTGGAACTGGAGCATGAAGGCTTCGCTGTTGATGTGAAGTACGATGGCCTGGATGCATTGGAAGCATTTTATGCTAACAGCTATCAATTCATCTTGCTGGATGTGATGCTGCCATCATTGAGCGGGATGGAGCTGCTTCGGCGCATCCGCAAGCAAGATGCCCATGTACCGGTCATGCTGCTGACGGCAAGAGATGCTGTACCGGATAAGGTGAGCGGTTTTGATCTTGGTGCCACTGATTATATGACGAAGCCATTCGAGATTGAAGAATTATTGGCGCGTATTCGAGCCCACCTTCGTCATACCGTGATGGCTGTCGTGCCAGAGCCAGTGCTCCAGGTCGGTGACTTGACGCTTGATGAGAAAACAAGAACGGTCAAACGCGGCAAAAAGGAATTGGAGCTGACACCGCGCGAATATGATTTGCTTTTATTCCTGATGAAGCACGAAAAGCAAGTTCTGACACGGGATCAGCTGCTGGAGAGGGTTTGGGGCTTCCAATATGCGGGAGACACGAATGTAGTCGATGTGTATATCCGCTATTTAAGGAAAAAAATCGATGCAGATGAAAAACATAAGCTGATCAAGACGGTGCGGGGAGTCGGATATACAATCAAGGATGAAGAGAAGTGAAGCTGCGCACAAGGATCCAGCTATACATAATCGTTACCCTCGTGATCCTGTTATTGGTCGTGAATATGTCCATTTACTTCCTGTTCCGGGAGGTAAGCCTGGATAACAGTGTCGAACGGCTGCATGAACAAGGCCGTGCTTTGGCTGAGACAGCTGCGACTGTCGATTGGAAGGATACATCGCGCAGCAGTCTTTTTCAGGCGGATCTGCCGACTGAAGGAATGGTGCGATTCATTGGCTCTGACGGCAAAAGTGAAGGTGTGATAACAAGAGCGGAAAAATACCGGGAGCTCCCATTTACTTTCACATCACAGGAACGGGATCAAACCTTTTATCATGACGGCAGCTGGTATGCAGTAGTATCCATCCCGGTGATTCGGGATAATGGCATTTATACGATGCAGGTTGTCGAAGAGCTTGTCAGTCTTCAGCAGACGTTTCAAGTATTGAAATACAGCCTGACGATAGCTGGGCTGATCATTTTGATTCCCTCGATCTTCGGCGGCCGACTGCTGGGCAGCTTCTTGCTGCGGCCGATCCTTGCCCTGACTTCAGCCATGCAGACAATCCGCAATAGCGGGAAATGGAAGCGTATGGAAATGGAAAATAGAAGTAATGATGAATTGCAGACCCTGAGTGATACTTTCAATGAAATGGTCGATCAGCTGGAAGAGAACTTTACCAAGCAGCAGCAGTTCGTTTCCGATGCCTCGCATGAACTGAAAACGCCAATCAGCATCATCAAGAGCTACAGCAAGCTGCTGGATCGATGGGGGGCGGATGATCCTGCTGTCCAGCAGGAAGCTGTCCAAGCGATTCATAGCGAGACAGAACGGATGCAGGCATTGGTAGACCAATTATTGATTTTGGCAAAAGATGACCCAGCATTGCTGCAAAAAGAACCCGTCGATCTCGGTAGAATAGCTGAAGGCTGTGCTGCAGCTATGGAAACAGCTCACCAGAGGGAAATCAGCCTTCATATCGAGCAGGAGGTTGTCGTCAAAGCAGATGCCAATATGCTGAAGCAGGTTGTCTATATACTGCTGAGCAATGGCATAAAATACAGTGACGAGCGAATCGAAATCGTTGTTGAAGCTGCTCGGGATGAAGCGGTCTTGTCCGTCACCGACCAGGGCGAAGGACTCGATGAGCAAGATCAGCGGCGTATTTTCGATCGATTTTATCGGGTCGATAAAGCCCGCACCCGCGAGAAGGGAGGCAGCGGCCTTGGCTTGGCCATTGCCAAACAGCTGGTAGGACTGCATGATGGAGAGATTGAAGTGGACAGCATCCTGGGCAAAGGATCTACATTCACGATCCGGCTGCCACTCTAGCTTCTCATGAAATTCTAATAAAGCAATCACCATTTCTTTAATGAACAAGATATATACTGGCTATACAATGATAGCTGGAGGCGATCGATATGAAGAAAAAATGGATTATCCCTGCCGCCATTGTCGTGCTTGTCGCAGCTGTATTTGGTATTTACCGGATGCAAGCGTCCGCTGGTGAACCGGAGATGACAATCGATCAAGCACGGCAGCAGGCAGAGAAACAATATAATGCGACAGTGACAGAAATTGAATTGGACCGCAGCGGCAGCGAGCCAAGATATGATATTGATCTGGAAAACGGGGAAAGACGGTATGATCTGACTTTGAATGGAAATACCGGGGAAGTGATCAGTTTGAAGGAAAGCAGCATACAGAAAACTTTACCGGGAAAAACGAAAGAAGACCAGGATCAAGCATCAGCTGATGATCAAAAGCAAGAGCAAAACGAACAATCGGCTGATGATCAGCAGCAATCCGATAAGCAGGGGACTTCGCCTTCCCAAAAACAAGCTTCCCAGGCTGAAGTGAAAATCACGATGGACGAAGCTGTCAAAATCGCCACTGACGAAGTCGGCGGCACCGTGACAAACGCCGAGTTCGATGAAGAGGATGGATTGCCTGTGTATGAGCTTGAGCTCGAAACGGCTGATGATGAAGCAGAGGTTGTCATCAACGCACAATCCGGGGAAATTGTGACCATCACCTACGATAGTGAAGATGATTGAAGCAGCATACCGCTGCTTCTTTTTTTAAAATAAGAAAGGGCCAAACGAACATAGGTTCAAACCATGCAAAAGGCGACAGGCCATTCGACCTGCCGATCTTGATAAAGAGCACAAAAATCACATCAGTAACCGCCGTACCCAGATGCACCGAGAATGATCAAAAGGATGAACAATACAATAATAAACACAAATCCTGCTCCGTATCCAGAACCCATTAGTACACCTCCTATTATGACAAGGATGATGTATTGTATGTGTTGCTGTAAGGGATGATTGGGTATTGTTTTGCTGCTTCATGAATAGAAACGATCCAAATTGGCAAAAGGACAATAACGTTCAGATCAAAATGGGTGAGTGACCATACAAAGGCTGAAGTCCATACATACATTATATTAATTCATATGGAGGTGTTATCATGAGCGGAGGGTACAGTTACGGCGCAGGTTTTGCGCTGATAGTAGTTTTGTTCATCTTGCTTATCATTGTCGGGGCAGCTTGGTGCTGATTTAATCCGTAATGAAGGAGACTGCTAAATGAAGCAGTCTCTTTTTTATGCAATTTCAATATCAATTGCAGTATGAGCTAGGGCGAACTTGTTGTGCATTACAAAGAATAACGTTTGGGGAAGATTTCCATGAAAGATTTGATGAAGTCGAATACCGGGAAGGTCCGGAATTGGTTTGATCAGATCATTAAAGTACTTCTGCTTGTCATCCTATTGCCTAGCAAAAGAACAAAGGAATCCAAACCAGATGAATAGGAGCTGAAAATGAACGGGCAGCTGGCTAACGCAGATGAAATTCCTTAAATCATTGCCTGTTGATACACCTGAACACTCAAAAATGGAGTGGGTATAACGGTTATATTTTCAAGCATCCTGGAATCATACCCACGCAGCTTCATATCTGTAATGTTGAAGGACCGCAAGCATATCATTTCCCCCGTCCCTGCATCGTATTGGATAATAGGAGGATACTATGCAGAAAAGAAGGGTCCGCTATGAAACAGATATACTCCGACGTATTCACCTTCCGTGGATCGCATTATGATTTCGGCTTCATGCAGGGAGAGCGTTTGAAACATACACCATTATTTGGATACCAGCAAAAACAAAAACAGCGGAACCGCCGCCGTTTTACGGTTGACCCGGCCGATGCCTTCCGTATGTTCCGCAGCTATCATCCTGGTATTTATGAAGAATTGACTGGGCTCAGTGATGCCTTGGGTCTCTCTATCGAAGAGACGTTGATGGATTACAGCGGCTTCCAGCAGGAATGGAGAATCAATTCCGGCTGTTCGATCGTGACGGGGAATGAATTCCTGGCACGCAATTATGATTATCATCCAAAAACATATGAAGGACGTTTCCTATTGTATCAGCCCTCGGAATCGGAATATTTTGCAACCATCGGTCCTTCCCAGCGGATTCTCGGGCGAATCGACGGTATGAACGAAAAAGGCTTGACGATCGGCTATAACTTCGTGCATCAGCGTTTTCCGGAAGAAGGATTCATTTGTAATATGCTGTCTCGCATCCTCTTAGAAACCTGTACCACAACAGAAGAAGCCGTCGAGAAGCTGACTGAAATGCCGCATCGGCACTCATTCAACTATGTCATCAATGATGCCGATGGTGTTCGGCGAGTGGTCGAAGGAAGTCCCCGCGGAACGGCTGTAAAGAAAGCTCATTATAGTACGAACCATTTTGATGTTTTGACGAAAGAAAACCGGCATCATTTAGTGGATAGCAACCGTCGATTCGAGATCATCAAGGCTCATCATAAGGAAGACATGGATGCAGCTCAAGGCTTCCGACTCTTGAACGATCCGAGCTACGACGTATTTTCCGATAGCTATCGCAACTGGGCAGGTACGATCCATACATCTGTCTACAAACCGAAAGAGCTTAAAATGGGATTTGCCATCGGGAATCAGCAGCCGACTGAGGTTGACTTCGGCGCCTGGCTCCGAGGTAAGGATCTGTCATTCAGCCAATTCACCGGATCCCTGGACACCGATGTCCGGATTCCATATATGGGAGAATGAAATGAAAACCGCATTTACGATGGTAAGTGCGGTTTTCCTGTTTTATAATAAAAAATATGAATGCGCATACATAAGGGGAGGGAGCAACATGCGGCGTACAGCGGAAACAACGGAATTGTTCAGTCTGGCAGCATTATATCAATTTTTCGAAGCGGAAAAGGCATCGCAATACAGCAAAAAAGCGCTCGATTTAGTGGAGAAGGCCGAAAAGGGGACTGCCTTCATCTGCTTCACCGGTCATTTTTCAGCTGGGAAAAGTTCACTCATCAATGCTTTGATTGGCGACCAAGTGCTTCCGGCCAGTCCGATTCCGACGAGTGCCAATATCGTCACCATCCAAAATGGGGAGCCGGAAGTCTTTGCCTATGGATCGGATGATACGAAATATAAACTGCCAGCGCCATATCGGAAAGAGACCTTGGATACATATTGCCGCAATAAAGACATTCAAAGAATCGCAATTCAAGACGATCAAACCAATCTTCCATACGGTATCGCTTTGATGGATACACCGGGGATCGATGCAAGTGATGATGCAGACCGTTTGATGACCGAATCAGCACTGCATCTTGTGGATGCGATGTTTTATGTGACTGATTACAATCATGTCCAATCGGAAGTGAATTTACTGTTTTTACAGCAGCTTTCCGATCAAGGGCAGCCATTCTATCTGATCATCAATCAAATCGATAAGCATCGTGATGAAGAGCTTTCCTGGTATGATTTTCAACATGGAGTCGCCAATGTATTCGAACAGTGGGGCATCACACCTGAAGCTGTTTATTACACAACGCTGAAGGAGACGGACCATAAGCGCAATCAGCTTTCTGCTGTGAAAGAGAAGATGGATCTCCTGCTTGGAGACAGAGAGCGGCTGCATAAAGCAGGAGTGGAGCGAGGCAGACAGCGACTGATCACTTACTATCTCCAGGAAAAGAAACAAGAACTTGCGGAAAAAGAAGCGATATTGATGGAAACGCTCCATCAATTGGATGATGCTGCTGCGGATGCAGCCAGTAACTGGCGCGGGAAACAGAAAGCAGCAGAGGAAGATGGTCGCGAGACGATTCTGCAGACCTTGAAGAATGCCAATCTGATGCCTTTTGAAGTACGTGATGCGGCTGAGGAATATTTGGAATCCACTTTTCCTGACTTCAAGGTCGGCTTGTTCGGCAGTAAACGGAAAACGGCAGAGGAGCGGGAACAACGGCGTGCCAAGACGGAAGGGATGATTCAGCAGCAAATCGAGAAGCAGCTGACTTGGAGACTGCGTGACAAGCTGCGTGACTGGGCCAGGAGGCATGATGTATATACGGAATCGGTACAAGTCCTGCTGCAGGAATTTGCGGCGGAACTGCCGGCTGATTTATTGGAGCAGCATGTCCAGCCGGGAGCAAGCATGAATGGGACCTATACGCTCGTGTATACAGCGGCAGTTCAGGATCATATTAAGCTCAGCTTTAAAAAAGCCGCACTGCAAGTAGTGGAAGCTGCCGTCAATACGACCCAGAGTGCCTATCAAGAAGCAGAACGCCTGGAACAGCAGGAGAAACGAAAAGCCGCAGAAAATGAGCGAATCAAAATGGAAATCGATCAGCTGAAACAGTCCTTTGAAGCACTTGCCAAGCGTATACAGCAAACGGGCCAGCAAAGGGACGCACATATCATCGAACAAACAAGGGAAGCCCTGGCAGACAGGTATCGGATGAAAGAAATGATGGAGCTGCCGGAGGAACCAGGTAAATCGACTGAAACGCCGGAAAAACCATCGATTGAAAAGCAGAGACGGACTGCAAAACGATCTCCGGAACAGATGGTGCAAGATCTTGATCGCGCAGCAGCGGCCCTTCAAGGTGTGGAAGGTTTTCAAGCGGCGATTGAAGATATCAAGAATAGACAAGAAAAATTGATACATCAAGATTATACATTGGTGCTCTTTGGAGCTTTCAGCGCCGGTAAATCATCGTTTGCCAATGCGCTGCTCGGGGAAAGCATGCTGCCGGTATCTCCTAATCCGACGACAGCTTCCATCAATATGCTGAAGCAGGCAACAAGCCAGCATCCGCATCGAACGGTGCTCGTCAAATGGAAATCCCGCCTGCAGATCGAAGCAGATATCGAGAGTCTCAGCGGAAAGCAGATGAGTCTGGAGGAATTCTTATCGCAAAACCCTGCCGAGCTTGTAAGCGATAAAAGGCATCAAGTGTTTCTGCAGGCCGTTCAGAACGGATACAGTTTTGTTCACGCCAAGCTTGGAACAGAGGGAGAAATCCCGTTCGCAGCATTCAGCGACCATGTGACAAAGGAGACGATAAGCTGCTTCATTGAGCAAATAACCGTTTATCTGGAGAATGAATTCCTAAGCCAAGGAATCACATTGATCGATACACCCGGAGCCGATTCTGTCAACGCCCGCCATACGGATGTGACCTTCCAATTCATGAAGCATGCGGATGCCATTTTGTTCGTCACTTACTATAATCATGCTTTCTCTAAAGCGGATGAACAAGTACTGCAGCAGCTGGGCAAGGTAAAAGGAGCCTTGGAAAAAGACAATATGTTCTTTATCGTGAATGCCAGCGACCTGGCTAAGGATGAAGAGGAAATAAATTATGTCACCTCCTACGTAACAGCCAATCTGGCAAACTTCCATATCAGGCAGCCTCGTCTTTTCGCTTTGAGCAGCTTGCTTGGCCTGCAGGAGAAACAAACTTCCGCCCAGCTTGGTTCAGGACTTGAGAGGCTTGAACAGGATCTTGGTGGATTCATACGCGACGAACTGACAGAAGTCATCATCCAAGGCGCCCAGCAGGAATTGACAAGGCAATATGGACAGCTTCAAGCATATGCCGAAGCCGTGGATTTGGATGAAGAAGCGAAATTGCAGAAAATCAGGCAGTATAAAAGGCAGCGGGAGGAGGTATTGGATAAGGCTCATACTTATTCACAGCCTGTATTCCAACAAGCCATCACCCAACGAATCGAGAAACAGCTGCATTATGTAAAGGAAAGGCAGCTCTTGGAAGCAAATGATCTATTCAAGAAATGCTTTAATCCGTCACTGATCAAAAGCACCGGCGCAGCAGGTAAAGAGGAAGTGGCCCGCCAGCTACGCGAGTTTGAAAAGCTTATCCAAATACAGCTGGAACAGGAATACCGTGCTGTTACAATCCGTGTCGACAGAACCGTGCGAGAGCAAGCAGATAGATGGAAGATGGGATTGGAACAAGCTGTGCAGGCAGTGGACGAAGCATTGTCATTCGCAGCACCTGATCATGATAAACTGCCGGAAACTGCGCCGCCAAAAACGATTTTCCGCTTGGAGCAGGGGACGGTGGCGCGACTGCAGAAGCAGTACCGCGGACCGAGAGCCTTTTTCCAAGGAAATGAAAAAGAGAAGCTGAAAGAGGAACTGCTCAAGCTGATGGAGCCGCTTCTAGCCGGAATCCTGCAAGAATATACAGACGCTATGACCCGACATTACGAGCAAATCTGGCAGACGGAAGAAGCGAGGCTCAAGGAACAGGCGGCCGGACAGCTGTCGAGCTACTATGCCGGTCTGCTTCGTGCTCTGGCAGACGATTCATCCCGCCAGCAGCTGCAGCGGGCAGTGGAGACTTTCACTTCCCTTTTGCAGGAAGAAGTTTGACCGATAGCAATCCAGGATACTGTATAACCAAATAGATAGCAATTCAGGAGGTTTACAGTTATGGAGCAGGCAAAAAAGCTTTTCTCGGTTAAACCGTCATCCTATTGGCGCAATTCAGTGGATATGCCATCGTATCCAGAACTGGATCAAGACCTGGATACGGACATTTTGGTCATTGGTGCAGGAATTGCCGGTATCACGACAGCTTATGAGCTGATCAAGCGAGGCAGGCGTGTCGTGCTTATCGAGGGACGCGAGCTGATTTCAGGTACTACGGGGTATACGACCAGTAAACTGACTGCGCAGCATGATATCATTTATCAAGGTTTGATAGAACGTTACGGCGAGGAGATTGCCAAAAAATATTTCCAAGCGAATTTGCGGGCAATCAATTATGTGAAGGATACAGCAGCCGAGCATGGCATCGACTGTGAATTCGAAGAGCAGGAGGCATATATCTATACGCAGCTGGATGAGGGGGCAGACATAATCGAAAAAGAGGTCGATGCCTACCGGAGACTTCACATCGATGGATACTTGACGGACTCCATGCCGCTGGATATTCCCATCAAAGCAGCTGCCGTGATGCGCCAGCAAGCCCAGTTCCACCCGGTGAAATATTTGGTCGGCTTGCTGAAGGAAATCGAACTGCGGGGAGGAAGCATCTATGAACAGACATTGGCTGTTTCCTTCGATACAGAATCCCGTCCAGTCGTGCATACCGAAAACGGGCATACCATCACAGCCAATCATGTGGTAAGCGCCACACATTTCCCGCTGCAGGTGGAGAATCAATACTTCTCCTCGAACATGGATCCGAAAAACTCCTACGGTATCGCCATCAAGTCGAAAAAGCCTTATTCCAAGGGCATGTATATCAGTCTCGAATCCCCGAAACGTTCCATTCGGAGCCTGAAAAAGGGGGAAGATCACTATGTCCTTGTCGGCGGTGAGTCCCATGTGACAGGAGATGGGTCTTCCGTTCTCGATCGCTATGAGAAAATCCATCAATTTGCCGAAGAGCAGTTCGGCGTGGAGGAACTTTATGAGCATTGGTCCAGTCATGACCTGCTTACGACGGATCAGCTGCCATTCATCGGTAAAGTCAGTGATGATGCACCCGGAATCTACACAGCGACCGGCTTCGGAAAATGGGGGTTATCCAACGGGGTTGCAGCAGCTACATTGCTTGCCGATTTGATTGAGGGTAAAGATAATGAGTTTGCTGATGTATACAGAATCGGCAGGGAAATGGAAGAAGCAGAACCTGAAACCCTCGGCGAAGACGATGTGAACCGCACCGGTAATGAAACAGTTATCAGGCCGGATGATCTGCCGAATGGAACAGGCGCCATCCTCGAGAAAAATGGACAGACAATGGCCTACTATAGGGATGATAAGGGGGAACTGCATGAAATGAGTGCCTCCTGCACCCATAATGGCTGCCCGGTTTCCTGGAATGACGCCGACCATACATGGGATTGTTCCTGTCACGGCTCCCGCTTCACAGCGGAAGGGGAAGTTGTGGAAGGACCTGCATTGCGGGCACTGGATAGGGAATAGATAGACAAAAAGCTGCCGGGTTTCCCGGCAGCTTTTTTTCGATATGAAACCTTGTAAATTAGATCTGGTAAACTATAAAGGAGAGGTGAACATATAGCGGCAGAAAAGAATCTCCTCAAGAAATGGTTCGTATCATTACTGCGATTACGCTGAATGGTCCTTTGTATGCTGCCAGTCTAAAAAAGTAAGTATACGTCACAGGCAGCTGCAGGCTGTCTTTTTATATCGATAAATCAGGAGGAGAATGGTGAGAAGTAACCGGTCTGCAAGACAAATCAGGCCAGCACAGCTGAAATGCTCACTTATATGCATAAAACGTCAGGAGCGTATTCCAAGCGATTATGTTCTGTCGATAGCAGAAAAACGCAATTAGTATAACTTATATCGTATATAGATCAACACAATACTTCCTTATACACGATGTCGCTTCAGGTATCCATTTAATCAACCGATGGAGATACGGCTTTATAAGATATATAACCAAAGTGATTTTACAGGTGCATCTACTTATATAAAACAATGGAAGAGATTGGCACACCTTGCAGAATCGAAGGAATTTTTATTGTGTCAGGAAGGCATAATGTGTTTATTGATTTAGGATTCGTTTAGGAAAATGCTCCGACTTAGTTGAAAGTATTTTAGGAAAAATGAAAATAATATAACTAATTCTAAAAGTGTTATCATGTAAAAATAAATATGTCATAATAGATGACAATAGTTTTGGGGTACTTTTGACAGTGATTATTCTTACATATAGATATGGATGAAAGATAATCATATGGCGGAGCACAAAATTTTAATAGAGACGTAATTGCTGTGGATAAGACTTCTTCTTCCTTGCAAAACCGTTCATACATTAAAATTGTCCAAAGCTAAGCAAAAAAGGAATTTCACTGTTGACTATTGTTGGTTCTGCAGGGTTGGAGGTAAATGAAGTGTCAATTGTTATTGGAGTTTTAGGAATACTTGTTTTAGTCGCTGTGGCATGGGCTATGTCAAACGATAAAAAGAATATCAATTATCGAGCAACCGGTATCATGCTGGCTGTTCAGCTTATACTGGCTTGGTTTTTGCTGAATACTTCAATCGGCAGAACAATCATAAAGAAAATAGTAGATGTATTTTCCAAAGTACTTTCCTTCGGACATGAAGGAATCTCCTTTGTATTTGGTGACCTATCGACAAAAGGCTATTTCTTCCTTGATGTTCTTATGATGATTATTTTCGTATCAGCATTGCTTTCCATTTTAACTTATACCAGAATACTGCCATTGGCTATCAAGTATATAGGCGGTCTGGTGTCCAAGATAACTGGACTTCCCAAGGTCGAATCATTTGTGGCCGTGAATTCCATGATATTCGGCGATACAACTGCAATCATCTCTGTAAAATCCCAAATTCACAAGCTTAACCCAAACCGTCTGTTCATCGTTGCTACTTCATCTCTTGTTGCGGTATCCTGTTCGACGCTCGGAGCTTATTTACAGCTGATTCCTGCCGAGTATGTCCTGGTGGCATTGCCGATAAACGTATTTTCAGGTCTGATTTTATCATCCATTGTAGCTCCTGTTAAAAGTGAAGAGGACTATGACATCGATATCAAAGAAATGAATACGGATAAATCCTTTTTTGAAGCCATTGGTAACGGTACATTATTAGGGGGTAAAACAGCTCTTATCGTGGGAGCGATGCTGATCACCTATATGGCGCTGCTGGCGATGATCAACTTTATACTCGATGGCTTGGTAGGAATGACCTTCCAGGAACTTATAGGGTATGTTTTTGCACCTGTAGCATACATCATGGGAATCCCGGCCTCCGAAATCCTGAATGCAGGCTCTGTCATGGGAACCAAAGTGGCTGCCAATGAATTTGTTGCCATTACGGATTTCGTTAAGATGATTCCGGATATGTCTACAAAGACAGTAGGTATCGTATCAGCCTACTTGATTTCATTTGCTAACTTCTCTTCCATAGGTATGATTCTGGGAACAGTGCAGGCAATCGATCAGAAGCAGGCAAGCCTGCTGGCGAAAGTAGGGTTGAAAGTCCTGTTGGTGGCTACCATGGGATCCGTATTGACTGGTACGATTGTCGGTTTGTTCCTCTAAGACCCAAAAAAGACTGTACACCATTTAAGGATGTACAGTCTTTTTATGCCTTTACAGCTTTGCTTGTGTGTGATGTGAACTAATTATCGCGTGGTAGAATCTTCATTGTCGCAGCTCGGGTCCTTCTGCCGATCATCGGCTCGAGATAAGGGCTGCTTTTGTATTTTGCCTTATAAGCTTCATCGATTTTGTCATTGATCGATCCTTCGACAGGCTCGAAGACGACTTCTTTTGTCATGCCAGCGGCAGTGATTTGCCCCGCTTTCTGCTTTAGCGCAGCATTATACCAACGTGAATGCTTTCCGTTGTATGCTCGCACATAAAGGCTTTCATCGACCACCACCGACCAAATCCAAGTCGGAGTGCCATAGGTAACTCCGTCATCCCGAAATGGGGAGATGTGAAGGTCATCTGTTCCTTTGATTTTCGCTAATTCTTCTTTCGGCCATGAGAGAGCCATTATCTTCATTCCTCCTCCATTGATTTTCCCGTGAGCCGATTTGTTTACCAAGGTTGATTAGTTGGTCCGATTGTAAATTCGTTAACATTTGTATCTTCTGGCTGATCGATTGCGAATGCTACAACATTGGCAACTCTATCAGGAGTGATACCATATTGTTCGTACATGGCAGTCATACCTTCAGCTGTGTTTTTATCCGTGATTGTATCCAGCAATTCCGTATGGATTGCTGCAGGATAAATGGTAGCTGTGCGGATGTTGGTTCCTTCTTGGGCGGATTCCATGCGCAAAACCTCCATCAGATCACGGACAGCCCACTTGGTTGCGCCATAAACCGCGCCTCCTGGATAGGCTTTAAGTCCAGCCACGGAGGAGGTAGTGATGATATGACCGGATTTTTGGGTGGTGAATGCAGGCAATACTGCCGCGATGCCATTCAAGACACCTTTGATATTCACGTCGATCATGCTGTTCCACTCATCCGTTTTCAATGCGGAGAGAGGTGCATTAGGCATAAGGCCAGCGTTCAGGAAGATGACATCGACGCCGCCGAATGTATCTTTCGCAAGCTGGACAAGCTCCTTGCTATCGTCCGGGTTCACAACATCGGTGACCCGATAAGCGGCTTGTCCGCCAGCATTTTGGATATCATCGGCCAATGCTTTCAATTTGTCTTCCCGGCGAGCGCCCAGGACGACGACTTTGGCGCCTTTGCTGGCCAATAATTTTGCAGTTGCTTCCCCGATTCCGGAAGAAGCCCCCGTAATTACCACTACTTTGTTTTCGATTGTCATTTTGATTCCTCCTTCATCGCGATAAATCAAGCCTATACCTTAGAGCTGACTCTATGGCAAGAGAAAACCTCTCCTGATTTTTCACAAGTGAAAAGAAGGGATCTGCATCGACTATCAGATGCAGATCCCTTCTTCGTTAATTCGCTGAGCAGGTATATCAATTTTATCTTGTTTGTGAATTGCTTCTGTACCGGCTTCCAATGCTTCCTTGTAGTATGAACATTTATGATCGATGAGTCCCAGGGTATCCTGAAGTTCCTTGATCTGTCTTTCCACAGCGGCTTTACGTTCCACAAACATGTCGAACCGCTGCTGTAATGTGGAATCTCCCTCCGAACACCAATCGATGAAATTCTTTATTTCCTTGATGGGCATCCCGGTAGCTTTCAGGCATTCAATCACCTTTAAAGCGGCAATATCAGATTCTTTAAACAACCTTTGTCCATTGCTTGTGCGTTCAACAAAGGGCATGAGCCCTTCTTTATCATAGTATCGCAAGGTATATGCAGTGACATTTAATTCTTTTGCGACTTCACTGATCGTATAGGTTTTCATGATATCGCTCCCAAACTGATTTAAAAACCTTGAATGTGAAGTCATTTTATCAATGTCTCACGTGTACGGCAATATTTTAATTTCTGGATGCTGAATATTTTGTTTTCGCTTGACTTAGAGTCCACTCTATCCCTTAGGATTATTTCAGGCAGGAGATCAAGCTGGCAGTCAGTACATATTTATAGGCTGATACTCTTGTGATTAAATTATTTACTTTGGAGGTTGTTGATATGGTAATCGCTAAAGCAAGAGCTGTTGATGGTCCGGACAAACCTTTCCGCGCAGCTGAGATTGAGCGACGTGATCTGGATTCACATGACGTGCTCATAGAGATTAAATTCGCAGGTATCTGTCATTCGGATATCCATACCGCTCATGGTGAATGGGGGCCGGTGGATTATCCGCTCGTTCCGGGCCACGAGATTGCGGGAATCGTCACCGCTGTAGGTTCCGAGGTCACCAAGTATCAAGTCGGAGATCGAGTAGGGGTCGGTTGTATGGTTGATTCCTGCGGCAAATGCGATAACTGCAAGAAAGGGGAGGAACAGTACTGTCACGAAGGAAATGTACCGACTTATGCTGGTGTCGATAAGTATGGACAGCCTACCCAAGGTGGCTATTCCAGCCATATCGTCGTGACGGAAGACTTTGTCCTTCGAATCCCTGATGGTATCGAGCTTGATGCCGCTGCACCTTTGCTATGTGCAGGTATCACGACTTATTCCCCTCTTAACCACTGGAATGCAAGCCCAGGAAAGAAAGTGGCAGTGGTAGGGATGGGAGGCCTTGGACATTTGGCTGTCAAGATTGCCAATGCCATGGGTGCCGAGGTGACGGTGCTGTCTCAGTCCCTGAAGAAAAAAGAAGACGGACTGCAGTTCGGGGCAGAAAATTATTATGCCACCAGCGATCCGGACACATTTAAGGAATTGGCTGGCTCATTTGATTTTATTCTTAATACAGTAAGCGCAAAAATCGATATCGATGCGTATCTTTCCCTGTTGAAATTGGATGGTGCCCTTGTGAATGTAGGTGCACCAGCAGAACCATTGGCACTGAATGTGTTCAATCTCATTAGTCAGCGTCGCACATTCGCAGGTTCCATGATCGGCGGAATCCGCGAAACGCAGGAGATGCTGGACTTCTGTGCCCAGCATAAGATTGTACCTGAAATCGAAATCATCTCAGCCGATCAAATTGATGAAGCATATGAACGAGTGTTAGCTTCCGATGTACGCTACCGCTTCGTAATCGATACAAGCACACTGTGATTGTGTTAGGAAAAAGGATGTCCCTAGGGTTGAAGGACATCCTTTTTTCGTACAGGACAGCTCTGCTTATTGTCTGATGAATTCCGTTTGAACTGCTTTAAGGAATGTATCCGCAGCTGCAGAAAAAACCTGGTGTTTTTTCCACACAAGGCTTAATCCCGATTCGATTTTAGGCTCCAAGGGCTTGAAGCAAAGCGTGCTTTCTTCTGATGTATTCACTATTTTATCAAGGGTGATCGCGTAACCAATGCCTTCTTCCACAAGGATTGCAGCATTGTAGGCAAGATTATAGGTCGTCACGATATTCAGTCTGTCAAGATCTTCGCCGAACCAATCTGCAAATTCATTTTTGGAATAGCCCTGATTCATGGCCTGTCTGGAACAGATCAGCGGAAGATCTAACAGGTCGGCTGCCGTAATTGCATCCTTAGCAGCAAGAGGGCTGTCTTTTCTCATGACGACACCCCAAATATCCTTGGCAGGGATATTCAGATGATTGTATTTCGATAGCTCAGCTGGTTCGATCGATATGCCAAAATCAAGCATGCCTCTGTCAAGACGATCCGCCACGTCTTCTTCGTTGCCGCTGTATAGGTGGTAGCGTATATTTGGGTATTTTTCGTGCAAGTCTTTGACAATCCGGGCGATATGCCTGATGGCGTCGGTCTCACCGCCGCCTATATGAATATCACCACTCACCATTTGTTTCATGGAGCTGAATTCCGATTCTAATTTATCGACCATATAGACGATTTCTTCAGCTCTCTTTTTTAAAAGAATTCCCTCATTTGTAAGGGAAATACTGTGGCTGCTCCGGATGAACAGTTTTTTTCCCAGCGCTTGTTCAAGGTCCCTTAATTGTCTGGATAAGGTAGGCTGTGTCACGTGCAGGAAATTGGCTGCTTTCGTGATGTTGCCTTCTCTTGCCACGGTAAGGAAGTAGCGAAGCACACGTAATTCCATTTACCATCTCCCCTTATACGTTCAGTATATACAAATAGAAATGCTTATCAAGCATATCACGATATAAGATATAAGTATTTGTTATATGTGGGATGCACACCCTAAAATTAAATAAAAAGCATGAAAAATCATCAGAAAAGATGAATCCAAGTGCCGGATATCCGGAATGAAGGAGTTGTCATCATGGGTGTATCAAGCGGAATAGGGGAGGGAGCTAGATTAGTCATTGCTGCCCCACAAGGATATATCTTATGCTGTCGCCTATGCAATCAGCACATCTGAGACGGTGGCCGTAAGCGAGATTATCATTCGTCCGACAAGGCAAGTGGACTAGTAGAGGGAGAAGTTCCGGCCTGAAAGGCTCAAGGGGGATCATTTACAGGGAAGGGAGGTTCCATTCGGTATGCTGATGACAAAGCTGTCAGTGCGTATTCCGCGTGGCCTGCAGGCCAGGAACACAGCTATATTCGTGTCCAGGGCATGTGCGTTCACTAGTGATGTCATCATCTCCAAAGATGGTGTTCCCATAGATGGAAAAGAAATAATGAAAGTCATGGATTTACACGTGAAGACCGGGGATGAGATTACCTTGATTGTTGATGGAGATGATGAAAAGCTAGCCATAGATACATTGAAGGAATTCCTTACAGATCAATGAACAGCAGCATTGGCTAGGCCAGACAATAATCACTTACGAAGGATGGCCCTGTTGCCAGCAGCATTTTCAGGGCCATTTAGTATGGATATGGATCTTTCATCCATTTTTCCGCTCTTGGATCATTACCATGCAGGTGCAGTGATACATTTGGCAGCATCCTTAACTGTTCACGCAGACATATGATTCTACTCTTCGTTCTTCTGGGCTATGGATGTTCATCTCCTAGCTTGAAGGCTCTAGGTTAAATTCCTGCTTCGACCAAATTCCAGACATTCTCGAATTCTCCTTTGAAGTCGATTTGTGACCAATTTTCTGCAAAGGAGGGGGATGAAAAATATGAAAATGCCAAGAACAGTGCTTTTAATGTACTGTTGTTTTCAATTCCGGCTGCTTTTTTTAAGCTGCCGGATAAGTCGGTAAGGTGATGAGCCAAAGCTTGGGGATTTCCATCGATATACGTTGTATATAACTTAAACATTTCTGGTTCGCGATGATAAGCGTTGTATTTTGATTCACTCAAAACCCAAAACCAATCATGAATGATTTCCTTTGTAGAGGAATAACTTTTAGTTTCGAAGGGAAATAGTTTTGACAGTTCATTATCAAGCCATGAAAGGGCAAGCTCTGTCCATAATGCTTCCTTTCCTGAGAAATATTTATAAATTGCTGCATGACTCGTTCCTAATTCTTTTCCAACCTTTGAAAGATTGACTTTTTCCATCCCATGTTCAGCTACCATACGATGAGCAGTTTCCAATATGATTTCTTTACTTAAATTCTTCATATATCGATTATACTATATACCTCGCCCAGTTACAAAAGTTGACTTTTGTAACTGGGCGAGGTATCGTTTTGTTTAAGGTTACAAAAACCATAAATTGTAACCAAAGGGAGGAGAAGAACTATGAAGCTTTCAAATAATACAATCATTATTACTGGCGGCACTTCAGGAATTGGTCTTGCTTATGCTAAGGAATTGTTAAAACGCGGGAATAAAGTGATTGTAATCGGCCGTAATCAAAAAACAATCGATCGGGTGATGAAAGAGTACAAAGGACTGATCGGATTACAAGGGGACGTTTCAAGTCTTGATTCAATTCGGAAAATGGCAAGTTTCATTAAGGAAAACTACCCCGAAGCCAATGTTTTATTTAATTCAGCCGGAATTATGCGTTCTTTTAAACTGCTTGATGAAAAAATGGAGCTTGAACAGGCGACAGCTGAAGTTGACATAAATCTTAAAGGAACAATGTGGATGACCCAAGCTTTGCTGCCGCAGCTTTGTAAGCAAAATGAAGCGATGGTCGTAACGGTGAGTTCTGGTCTATCTTATCTGACTTCACCTATTCATCCCGTTTATTCTGCTACGAAAGCAGGAGTTCATATGTATACCGACGCGCTTCGCATTCAATTGAATAAGTCAGGGAAAAATATTCATGTGATGGAATTAGTACCGCCGCTTGTTGCAGAAACAAATCTTGAACCGAATGGAACAAAAGGTGAGAGTACTACAAGTATGCCAAGCATGTCTTTGGATACCCTTGTTAAACATGGCATCAAGGGTATGGAAAAAAACAAGAAGCGCGTAGTCCCGGGTTTATCGAAAGTTTTGCGCTTTGCAGGAAAATTCTTCCCTGATTCATTCTCTAATTCCATGGTGCGAGGATGAGAATTTCATAGTTGAAAAAGGGGGAGGCAATGGATGCCAAAGGTTTTGATACCTCCCTGATAATTGGATAGGACACATTCCATTGAAATGTTTTTTATATAGGGGCCTCTAGATTTAAGTACCTGATAAGGTCATGTTCAATAAGTGTCGGGCATAGGTGATTTTGCTTCAATGGATTCAATAAAACAAGACTCCTACAGCCTTGCCGTCAGTATCGCGGCCATCCATTGGAATCCCAGTACAAATCGTTGATCAGCAGCCGTGGAATGCCATTATTTTCTGCATCGTAGGCGTGGCGGACAAAGACGTTGTTATCATACACATCCTGGTGCCCCGGACCGATCCAGCGTTCATTGCCAGCATCAAAGATCGTACCGCCGCCATCAAGCATATTCCTGCCGTTTTTATCAACATAAGGACCCGTTATATTTTTGGATCGGCCAACGGCGATCTTATAGTCACTGTCCACACCTCGGCAGCAATGATCAAATGAAACGAATAAATAATAGTACCCATTCCTGTACGTAATATTTGGTGCTTCAATCGGATTGTTGGGAACATTTGGACGCGCTGCGATGGAATGGATCGTACCAGTCGGTTTCATAGTATTCTTATCCAATTTTGTGAGCTTGATCCCGCTCCAGAATGAGCCGAATGACAGCCATGGCTCACCATTTGCATCTATGACCAGATCACCGTCGATTGCATTGTAATCATTAGCTGGAGTGGACCTTATCACAAGTCCATCATCCCGCCAATTTCCGGATTGGATGCTGGTTGTGGAAGTCAGGCCAATCAAGGAAGTATTGGATCCAAATGAAGAGACGGAATAAAATACCCAGTATCTGCCGTTGTAATAAGAGACATCGGGCGCCCATTGATTGCTTGCATGATTCGGGACGTACTGCTTCCACCAAGGGAGTGGCTGCGGAAAAATAACCGGCGTGGCGCCCCAACGTCTCCCATCCTCCGAACGCAGGACGCGAATTCCGTTTTTATCCACTTCCCCGGTTCCAAAAGCCCACCACACGTTTCCTTCCTTCGTGAGTGAAGGATCATGCAGCATTGTATCACCTGATATCTCCCAGAAGTTAGCCGATGCATTCGGTGCAAACAACAAAACAGAAATAAGAAATAAGCCAAACACCTTCCCAACCAATGCTTTGAAACTTTTCACGCATAAGACCTCCTCTTCTCATTTAGTTATTGCTTAATTTATTTATAGTCATTTTTGAAATCGTTTACAACAAAAAAGAGATCTTTTCTTTATGGGGCTGCAGTGGGAAGAAATCTTGAATACTCAGTTTAAAACGATACCAGGATTCAAGAAAGGGGAAGAAGGGTACAGCTGTGTCTGGTACGTAACGAAATTCGAAAACAGCTGCGCATAAGACATCCCGTGCACAGCTGTTTTTCCATACTTACTTATTCAATTCTTGCGGAAGATGAAGAGAAAAAGCTGATATTCGGTCGAAACCTTTCGCAATACCAATCGCTTCATGGCTGTCAGAACCAGGAACCAGCGGGATGCCGAGCTCGGCAGCATGTTCCAGGAGCTCGGCTGGAGGATAAATCTCCTTACATAAAGGCTTAAAAAGACCGGCTGTATTCACATCGAGTTTATATCCTTTTCTCTTTGTGATTTCCAGGATATGCTGCTGTTCCTTGGAGAAGTCAGCTGGCTTGGGGTAAGCGAGCTGGAATTTTTGTATCAAAGTGATGTGCCCGATCCGTTTTGGCTTGAAGCGGCCGAGATCTGCTTCGATGGATGCTAGCAAACTAGTATAATAGGCTTTATATAATGGTGTAAGTCCGCCGAATGCACGCGCTGCACGACCAAATTCTTCTTTACTGTAGTCAATGCAGAACCAGGAATCATCCGGCGCCTGCAGCATATGCACAGATAGGATGCCATCATCCATTTCCGGCCCATACATATCAAGGAATTGCTCGGTTTCCTGTTCAAAGCCACGGATAAAATCGACTTCAAAGCCAATATTGATTTGTATGTCTTTTTCATATTGTTTTTGCAGCGCTTTTCCTTCCTTCAAATAAGTCTCGACCTTGTCCCTGTCCATCGCGCTGTCGCGCTTGGGGGCAGGATCTTTGAAGTTTTCCGGAAGGGGAGCGTGTTCCGTAAAGGAGAGGTGGCTGATTCCTTTTTCGATTGCCTGCAGGACATAGTCCTCCATTTTATCATCTGCGCCGTGCTGGCAGTATTGGGTATGTACATGAAAATCGCCGATCATTTGCTTGCTCCTTTCTTTTTGTGTTGACGTTAGTATCTCATTATGATACATTCAAATCAACAGAAATCCTTTATCATGGTAAAGTGGTAGAATGATAAAGAAAGAATCGGGGGCTTATAGATGTTCTTACCAGCAGGAAGCCGCGATTTGACCGGTCGACAGCTTGTCAATCGTGTAGCTATATACGAAAAGTTCCAGTCTATCGTTAATTTACGGAATTATCAATCGATTGAAACACCTGTCATTGAGTATAGCACGACTTTTACCAATCCGTATGCGGGTATGACACTTAAAAAGATGCTCAAATGGTTCGATGAGGAAGGGGAAATCGAAGTATTGCGTCCGGATTGGACGATCGCTGTTGCCAGGGCCCTTGCCAATCAGCAGTCGGATCAGCAGAAATGGGCTTATGCCGGATCTGTATTCAAGAAGGACCACACGGGTGTGGAAAGCCATCAGGCAGGCATCGAAATCATCCGCACACCGGGGCTGTATGGGGAATATGAAAGTCTGTTCACGGCTGTCCGCTTTCTCAGGGAGCTTGGAGTGGAACAGTACAGCATCGAACTGGGACATACGGAAATCTTCGAAACCTTCATTTCTTCCTTGGAACTCGATGAAGTGACAGCTTCCCAGGTCAGGCAGGCAATGCATGATAAGCGGAAGGATGAAGTATACCGCCTCATCAAAGAAACAGGGAATGAAGAGACAGCTGAGTCAGTGGCTGCATTGACAGACGCATTCGGCGGGACAGCCATTTTGGATGCTTTTGCACAAGCATGGAAAAATGATGTTAAATTATTCCCTGTCATTCAAGAGCTGCAGCAGCTTGCTTCTGCCCTTGAAGAGCTGGGACAGGATGTCATCGTCGACCTTGGGCGCGTCAAACAGCTTCCTTATTACAATGGCGCGATGTTCAGGGGGTTCCTTGCAGAAAGCGGAGCTGAATGCTTCTCCGGCGGCAGATATGATGAATTGTATGAACAATTCGGCGGCAGGATGAGTGCAGTCGGGTTGGCTTTCGATATGGATGTACTTGCTGCTGTACTGCCGGCACCACAAGCGAAAGAACGCATTTGCTTGCTGACCGATGAACAAGGGCTTATCGCTGCCGAAGCATTGCGCCATCAATACCCGGATGCAGTAGTCGATGTCAGGACGGAAGCGAAAGCAGGGGATTTTGATCGTGTTTATCGAGTGATACAACGCGGGGAAGGATATGAGGTGATCGAAGAATGAAGCCAGTCATCGCATTGACAAAGGGTCGTGTCGAGAAGCAATTCCTTGGCTTTTTGGAGAAACGGGGCATCGATAGTACACCTTTGGTGGAAAAGGGACGCAAGTTGAGCGTCGAAACAGAGGAAGCTGTTTATTTTTTTGCAAAAGGTGTGGACGTGACAACCTACGTACAGCATGGCATTGCCGACCTTGGTATCGTAGGGGAGGATATCATCGCAGAGTTCCAGCCGGATGTTTTTAATCTCTTCCCGCTGCCATTTGGGGCTTGCAAGATGGCAGTGGCTGCGGAAAAGGGGAAGGTCTGGCCGGATCGGAAGAAACGAATTGCCAGCAAATATACCAATATCACGAAGCAATATTATCTCGATAAAGGGGAATCGGTCGACATCATCAAACTGGAGGGATCTGTGGAATTGGCGCCGCTGCTTGGATTGGCAGATGCGATCGTCGATATCGTCGAGACGGGCACAACCTTGAAGGAGAATGGCTTAGAAGTGATCGAAGATATCCAGCATTTCACTGCCAGAGTCATTGCCAATCGATCCTCGCTTAAAATGAAGCGGAATATTCTTCAGCCATACCTTGCTGCTTTGCAGGAAGAGGTGGCACAAGCATGAAAAAGCTGACAAGAAGACGATTTTTGGAGCAGTTTTGCACCCGAAAAGCAGATAGCGGCTTTGATCCGGATGTGCTTCAAGCTGTATCGGACATTTTAAAGGATGTGCAGGCGGAGGGTGATCAAGCCGTCCGTAAATATACCGAACGATTCGATGGCTCGACAGCGGAACAGCTGCTTGTTTCAGAAACCGAGATGCAAGAAGCGAAAGCAAAAGTGGCACCTGAAACATTGATGGCTTTAGAGGAAGCAGCTGCCAATATCCGCGCTTTCCATGAAAAGCAAGTCAGCCCGTCCCGAATCATGCTGGCTGAAGACGGCAGACAGCTTGGTCAGCTCGTCCTGCCGATGGAACGGATCGGCATTTATGTGCCTGGCGGCAAAGCGGTATACCCATCGACGATCCTGATGAATAGCATCCCGGCACGATTGGCCGGTGTGAAGGAAATCATCATGGTCACACCGGTAAAGGAAAACGGGGACATTGCACCGGTCTTGGTGGCAGCAGCTGAAATAGCCGGGGTGGATAAGATCTATAAGATTGGCGGTGCCCAGGCCATCGGCGCATTGGCGTACGGGACGGAAACCATCGCACCGGTCGATAAAATTGTCGGACCAGGCAATGCCTATGTTGCGGCAGCAAAAATGCTTGTCTTTGGCCAGGTAGGGATCGATATGATTGCAGGACCATCTGAAGTGGCCATCATCGCGGATGAAACAGCCGACCCTGCCTACATCGCCGCTGATTTACTGGCTCAGGCAGAGCATGATGAAAATGCAAGAGTGGTCCTGTTGACACACAGCAGGACGCTGATTGAATCAGTGGAAAGGGAGCTCGAAGCGCAGTTGGAAAAGCTGCCTCGTAAAGCGATAGCAAGCGCTGCAATCAGTGGGAAGAGTGCTCTGGTCCTGACAGAATCAGTGACAGAAAGCTTTGAGTTATCCAATGCATTCGCTCCGGAACATTTGGAAATCCAGACAGCCGATCCGCTATCATCCTTAGGGAAAATCAAACACGCTGGTTCTGTCTTTCTTGGTGCTTATGCTCCGACAGCACTTGGAGACTATTACGGGGGGACGAATCATGTTCTGCCGACAAACGGCACAGCCAGATTCTCGTCCGGGCTCAGTGTGGATGATTTTATCAAGAAAACAACATATACGTTCTATGAAAAACAAGCGTTGCAGAAAGCCAGGACGGCTGTCACTCAGCTGACAGAAGAGGAACAGCTGACAGGCCATGGGGAATCGATCAATATCCGGTTTAAATGAGACAGGGGGATGCAATCATGCGCAAAGCAGAAAAAACTCGTAAAACATTCGAAACAGACATCGATATGCAGGTGAATCTGGACGATCACAGCAATATCGAAATCAATACAGGAGTAGGTTTCTTCGATCATATGCTGACACTGTTCGCAAGCCATGCGAGAATCGGCCTCGTGACCGAAGCGAAGGGAGACTTGCATATCGATAGCCACCATACTGTGGAGGATACCGGTATCGTACTCGGTCAGCTGGTCAAAGAAGCGCTCGGTTCGAAGGAAGGGATCAACCGATACGGTCATGCTTTTGTACCGATGGATGAAACATTGGGCTTTGTGGCCCTGGATATCAGCGGGCGTCCCTTCCTTGTGTTTGATGCAGCGTTCGAGAATCCGAAACTGGGGAACTTCGATACAGAGCTGGTACGCGAATTCTTCCAGGCTTTCTCCGTTCATGCAGGTATTACACTGCATGCCAAGGTGCATTATGGCTCCAATACGCATCATAAAGCAGAGTCCCTGTTCAAGGCCCTTGGCCAGGCACTTGCGATTGCCATAAAAATAAATCCGGATATCAAAGGAGTCAACAGCACGAAAGGGATGATCGAATGATCGCAATCGTCGATTACGGCGTCGGCAATGTTGCGAGCGTTGCCAATGCCTGCAAACAGCTGGGTTATGAAACGATCCTGACTGGTGAAAAAGAGCAATTCGAGCAAGCGACGCATATCATCCTGCCAGGCGTCGGTTCATTCCGCGCCGCTATGGAAGAAATCAAAAGACGCAGCTTAAGCGAGCTGCTTCTTGATCTTGCTGCACGTAAACCGTTCATCGGTATCTGTGTCGGCATGCAGCTATTATTCGAGAAAGGTTTTGAACATGGGGAAACAGCAGGGCTGGGTCTCATCCCGGGAACGATCGATAAAATCGAAACGAGCCATCTGCTTCCTCATATCGGCTGGAATGCTTTGAAAGTAAGCGAGAGTTTTCCTGCTTATGCGGAGCATGACGGCAAGCATGTTTATTTTGTCCACAGCTACCAGGCGTACACACCAGAAGATCATATCGTCGCCAGCACGGAGTATGGTACAAACATACCTGCCATCGTGCAGAAGAATAATATTTGCGGGATTCAGTTCCATCCGGAAAAAAGTGAAAAAGCCGGCCAGCTGCTATTGCAAAGTGTGTTTGAAAGCAGTCAGCAGGCCATTGGAAAGGAGGGAAGCAAATGATCGCAAAACGCATCATTCCATGCCTTGATGTAAAGGATGGCACTGTCGTGAAGGGGACGAACTTCGTTTCCCTGCGCGAGCTCGGTGATCCAGTCGCGATGGCCGCTGCTTATTCAAAAAGCGGGGCCGATGAGATTGTCTTCCTTGATATCTCGGCAACGCATGAAGGACGGGCAACGATGATGGATATCGTGCGCCAGACGGCATTACATGTGTTCGTGCCTTTCACAGTCGGCGGCGGTGTGCGCTCGCTGGATGACATGACTACCATGCTGCAGGCAGGGGCAGACAAAGTAGCCATCAATTCAGCGGCTGTTGCTGATCCGGAACTTATCACGATGGGAGCACAGAAATTCGGTTCCCAGTGCATCGTCGCTGCCATCGACGCGAAGCGCTTTGATGATGGCTGGCATGTCGTCACGCATGGCGGCCGTAAGGATACCGGGATCGATGCCATCGAATGGGCAAAAGAAGCCCAAGCAAGGGGAGCAGGGGAGATCCTGCTGACAAGCATGGATGCCGATGGTGTGAAAACCGGATACGACCTGCCCCTCACCAAAGCAATCGTCGATCAAGTCCGCATACCGGTGATTGCTTCCGGAGGCTGCGGCAGCCCCGAGCATATAACCGAAGTATTCCAGGAAACAGATGTTTCAGCTGCACTTGCAGCATCGATTTTCCATGATAAAACCTTCAGCATCGAAGAAGTGAAACAAAGCTGCCGACAGGAAGGAGTTCGAATTCGTGAAGCCTGATTTCACCAAAGGACTTGTCCCTGCCATCGTGCAGGACAGTCGGACCAAGCAAGTGCTCATGCTAGCCTATATGAACGCAGAAGCCTATGAAAGGACACTGGAAACAAAAGAAACATGGTTCTATTCCCGATCGCGTGAGGAGTTTTGGAATAAAGGGGCGACCTCCGGCAACACCCAGCAAGTCGTCGATATGAAATTGGATTGTGATAATGACACGATCCTGATCAGTGTCATTCCGCAGGGACCAGCCTGTCACACGGGTGAGGTGAGCTGTTTCTTCAACGAAACACCAATAAATGGAGAAACGATGACAGAAACGAATATCTTCCATACTGTCATGGATGAAGCTGAAGACCGGAAAAAGAATCCAGTCGAAAATTCCTATACAAACTACCTTTATGAGAAGGGTGTCGATAAAATAGGCAAGAAAGTGATTGAAGAGGCAGGGGAAGTCGTCATTGCTGCCAAAAATGATGATCAGGAGGAACTGATAAATGAAGTGAGCGACCTGCTGTATCACAGCTTCGTCCTGCTGGCCAATCAAGGTGTCAGCCTGCAGGAAGTGGAGGCAGAGCTGGCCCGCCGTTTTCAAAAGAAAGGCAATAATAAAGGAGAGCGTCCGCCGATTGAGGAGTGGTGACGCTCTTTTTCCTATTGTGTTGCTATATATCCATCCATGACTACATCGAGTTGCAAAGATACGATGCTCGATCAGCTTTGAGTTAGAGAGAGGTCGGACTCGGTACCATCTTCAGCATTGTAGATAAAATAATCAAAATCAGCATGCAGCTGCTGACCTGATGTATCCTGGCATTGCATCCCGATAAATGCGCCTGTAAAGAAGCCGCCGCCATGGATATAATCATCCGATAGTTTATGGGAAGGGAGTGTAATCGGGAGTGTTCCCCACTTTTCCCCATCAAAGGAGTAATGATAAGTGTATGTGTTAGCGTTTACATTACAGCGCAAATAAATGTATTCCACTTCTTCAGGAATAATGATTTGTTTATCTCGGAGAGGCTGCTGAAAAACAAAGTTATCACATATGGTCAAATCAAGTATCCTTCCTTTATCTTCATCCCATGTAACCTGCAAGGCAGACCAATTTTGGGTATTATAATAGTTCACCAGCCCAGCAGCCTGCTGAAAATTGGTCGGATGATAAGATACTTTTGTTTCAGCTGTAAAGTGAAAATGCTGCCACCTTCTTGCAACAAAGGCCTGTGTGAATTTAGAAGTAAGCGATTCTCTCCCGTAGAGCCTTAGATGACCAGGGTTATCTTTAAGATTGGCAATCTTATCGTTTAAGGGTATTCGCAGTGATTGGAAGTGAAGATTCAGCGAATCGGAATCAAAATCGTCTTTTACCTCATAATCACGTTCCCATTTCACCTCTTGGATGGTTGGACCTTCTATTTTTAGGGAAGGTTGATTGCCTCCTGTAACATAAGGCCAATCATTTTTCCACTCCAAGCGTTGAATCGCGGTTTCACGGCCAAGCGGACAATATCCGCGCGGGTCCAGCAAGGGTTTGTCTGGTTGTGACAAAGGTCGGCCCGTCAAGTGAACCAGAAACCACTCATTGGTATGTGTTTGAACAATGGATGCGTGCCCAGCTTTCTGCAGCGGATTTTTAGGATACGGAAAAGAAGTGATCAAAGGATTTTCCGGATGAACTTCATATGGCCCGTGCAAATTTTCAGACCGTGCAATAGTTGCTTGATGGTCGTATTTGGTTCCCCCCTCGGCTGTCAAAAGATAATAATATCCGTTCATTTTATATAGGTGCGGAGCTTCGGTTAATTTCACCTCTGTACCTTTGAAGATGATTTCTCGTTTGCCTACAAGTTTTTCTTCCAAAACATTGTATTCCTGCAGAGCGATGCCATAAAAATTATGATGATCGACTCGTTGATCCCAAACCATGTTTACAAGATATTTTTTACCGTCGTCGTCATGGAACAAAGAAGGGTCGAATCCAGAACTGTTCAAGTATATCGGTTCAGACCAATCACCATCTATGGTATCGCAGGTAACCAAGTAATTATGGCAATCCTTCCATTGGCCATCGACTACTTTGACATCGGTATAGATGAGCCAGAACTTATTGTCATGAAAGGATAAGGCAGGAGCCCAAACGCCTCCGGAATCAGGATTACCCATCATATTCAATTGGCTTATACGACTAAGGGGCCTTGATGCCAAACGCCAATTTTTCAAATCTTTCGAGTGATAAATGCCCACTCCCGGAAACCATTCGAAAGTGGATACAGCAATATAATAATCTTCTCCTGAGCGACAAATACTTGGATCCGGATTAAACCCTGTGAGAATGGGATTTTGAATGATTGTCATTTGAATAACCTCTCTTTTCTAGGAATACGGAACAATTAAACATCCTGGATATCGATAGCCAGGAAGTTTTCGTTGGCATAAGCAGCAGCACCCAAGGCAGCTGAATAACGAGATAGCTCAGAGAAATCAATCTTTAAATCTTCCTGATGCGTGCGCAGCGTCTGTGCCTTTTTCATTTCAATGGATTCGCTTAACCATTTAGCAGAAGAGGCGAGACGGTTGCCGATGATGATTTTTTCTGGATTGAAAATATTGATAATATTGTTGATCCCAATTGCAAGATAACTTCCGATTTTGTCAAATACTTCTACAGCATGCTGATCACCTCCTTCAGCAAGGTCGTTAAGCTCTTCGAGGGAGATCCTATCTCCATTTACCGATGTGATTCCGGATGCAATCGCTCTATTTATCAATGCTTTTTCCGAGGCATACAGTTCCCAGCACCCATGGTTGCCGCAGCGGCACAATGGACCATTCGTTTCGATGCTCATATGTCCAAGCTCCCCCGAGAATCCATTTTGCCCTTTATAGAGTTCACCGTTCAGGATGAGGCCGACACCAATCCCGATGCCCACACTGACATATACTAAATTATTGGAAGATTTTCCGGCACCGAATTGCTTTTCCCCATAAGCTCCTGCGTTTGCCTCATTTTCGATCAGCACCGGTACTTTATATTTTTCCTCCAGCACACCCTTCAGATTGATATTTCGCCAATTCAAGTTCGGAGCGAGCAAGATTTCACCTTCTGTATTGACTGTTCCTGGTACACCGACGCCGATTCCAACCAGTCCATAGGGACTTGGGGGCATGGAAAGGAGGAGGGAGTCAATCGAAGCATATAGTTCCCCGAGGATTTCCTCATAGGATAGATCGTTGAAAGAAATGATTTTTTCATTCTTGATATTCCCTTGCAAATCCGTAAGAATACCAAGAATGTAATTCACCCCGATATCAATTCCGATGGAGTATCCTGCAATGTGATTGAATAGAAGCATTACGGGACGTCTTCCGCCGCTTGAAACTCCCGGCCCGGATTCCAGGATTAAATTCTCCTCCAGAAGCTCACTTACTTGGGAAGATACAGTTCCTTTATTCAGACCTGTTTCAGCTGCGATATCTGCCCTTGATATAGGCATCTGCTCTTGTATGGTTTGTAAAACCAATGATTTGTTTCCTTTTTTTACAACATGCTGATTGAAGGTTTGGGATGATTTCATGAAAAAGCTCCATTCTAATGTTTGAATATTTCCATTTTACCATGATAAACTTAGTTTATCCACTAGACAAACATTGTTCCCGATGGTAAACTTATTCCAGTAACAAGACCATTACAAAAAAAGCATAATGGGGAGGAATATGAATTGAGTAAAAAGAAAGCGGTTACAATTTTCTTTGCTGTTATTTCCTCGTTGCTGTTGATCAGTGGATGTTCCGGTTCGGATGATGTATCTGGTTCGGATGGTAAAACAATTGAGTTTATGCATCTATGGCCTGAAGGGAGTTCGAAGCAGCATAATGAAATCGTGCAAGATATCGTTGCGGATTTTGAAGCGGAAAATCCAGACGTAAAGGTAAAGCTGGAAGTGATGAGTAACGAGCAATACAAGGATAAAATCAAGGTGTTGTCTACTTCCAATGAACTGCCCGATGTAGGTATGACATGGGCTGCGGGTTATTTGGAGCCATATGTGGAAGGTGAAAAATTTGCTCCGTTGGATGATGTGCTGGAAGGGGATTTAAAAGACAGTTTTGTGTCGGGGATACCAGAAGCTTATGCGATTGACGGGAGTACGTATGGATTACCGCTTGAATTGAATGTTGCCTCAATATTCTATAATAAGAAGATTTTTGAAGAGAATGGTTTGGAAGTACCAAAGACATACGAAGAATTTCAGGATGTCGTTAAAACACTGTCCGAAAATGGTGTGGCTCCAATTGCATTGGGTAATAAAGATCGCTGGACAGGATCTTTATGGTATATGTATTTCGCTGATAGGATCGGCGGAGGGGATGCGTTGACAAACGCAATCAGCGGTTCTGGTTCCTTCAAGGATCCTGCTCTGGTTTCTGCTGCTGAAGAAGTTCAGAACATGGTGGATATGGATGCATTTGTGAAAGGATTCAATGGACTTTCGGATGAGGAAGCAAAAAGTATGTTTATGAATGAACAGGCAGCCATGTATCTGATCGCGACATGGGATCTTCCCAATTATACGACCAATGAAGATGTCCTCCAGGAGTTCAGGGATTCCGTAGGTTATTTTCCTTTCCCGACAGTTGATGGGAAGGGGGATATGAGCAGTTATGTGGGGGGACCTGGAGTCGGTTTGTTTGTCGCAGAGGATTCGGATGTAAAAGAAGAGGCAAAAGAATTCGTATCTTTTTTTGTACAAGAATGGGGCAAAAAGTCGGTTACGGAAGCAGGGGTCATTCCAGCTACAAAAGTGGATGCTGCCTCACTGGATCTTCCCAAAATGTATGTAGATGTACTGGATGACTTGAACAATGCCAGCAATATCACCTTATTTGCTGACGTTCAAATGAGTGCGGATGTGGCCCAGGTTCACTTGGATATGATCCAGTCCTTATTCGGAAAAGAGGTGACGCCAGAAGAATTCGCCGAAAAACATGAAGCGGCTCTCTCAAAATAATCAGCGGTAGTGAAGGGCAAACCTATAGCTGGATTGCCCTTCATTCATAAAAAAGGAGTTGATCCCAATGGATAAAGTGATGTCCAATAAATGGATAATCGGATTGTATATTCTCCCGGCTTTTTTACTCATCAGCATATTCATCTTCATTCCTTTGCTGCTGTCTGGATACTATGGCTTGATGGACTGGGATGGTATCGGTGCCATGAAGTACATCGGTATGGAAAACTACTTCAACGCCATCCAGGATGGACTATTTTGGGAAAGCGCTTTGCATTCATTCTTGCTTGCATTATTTTCCACTGTGAGTCTGATTGCGTATTTGGCAATATCGTTAGTTCTGGCATCTAAGATTAAAGGATCCAATCTACTACGGAAAATATACTTGATTCCAATGTTGTTATCATCGGTGGCAATTGCCCAACTATGGATCAAAGTCTTTCATCCTTCCAATGGAATTTTAAATAGCATGTTAGCTTTAGTTGGGGTGGAAAACCCGCCCGCTTGGCTTGCAGAACCGACTGTAGTCCTATATGCCATCTTCATTCCGATTCTTTGGCAATATGCAGGCTTTTATATATTGATCTATTATGCTGCCTTGAAAAATATCCCCGAGTCGATAGTCGAGGCTGCCAGAATAGATGGAGCAACACCATTGCAGATTGCGTACAGGATCAAACTGCCTTTGATCATGGGGGTTGTGAAAGTGACGATTGTCCTGGCGGTCGTAGGCTCATTGAAGTACTTTGACTTGATTTATGTCATGACTGGCGGCGGACCTAATGGTGCCAGTGAAGTGATGGCATCCTATATGTACAAGTTAGCATTCTCCAGTAATGACTTTGGATATGGCAGTGCCATTGGTTTCTTGTTATTGCTCATCACACTGATTGTTACCGTCATTATACGAAAAGTCACAGCTTCCAAAGAGGAATTGCAATATTAAAAGGAGGTCGTTCCCTTGAAAAAAGTAAGCTACATGCTTCTTTATGTATGTTTGGCTGCAGTGGCTGTGTTGCAGATATTCCCGATTTTATGGCTGTTTCTTTTTTCCTTGAAAAATAATCAGGAGATCTTTTCGGAATCCCCATTCGCCCTGCCAACTGCATTTAGATGGGAAAATTATATGAAGGTATGGGATAGCGGTATAGGAGGTTATTTCTGGAATAGTGTCTGGATTACAGGAGTAGCCATCATCTTTACCGTTTTGTTGGCAAGTATGGCCGCATTTGCAATTACCAGGATGAAATGGAAGTTAAGCAAACCGGTGCTTGGGCTATTCATGGTGGGATTGATGATTCCTATACATTCTTCCATCATCCCTTTGTTCAACATGTTTTTGAAAGTGGATATGATAGATAATCCTTGGTCGATCGTCATCACGTATACAGCTTATAATTTACCGATCACCTTGATGATTTTGTTGGGATTCTACTATGCATTGCCTCGCGAAATAGAAGAGGCAGCCATTATGGATGGCTGTTCGGTTCATAGGATTTTTTTCAGGATCATCCTTCCGATGACTGTTCCGGTATTGTCCACCACAGTGATCATCAACATGATTTATAACTGGAATGAATTTGTTTTTGTGAATACCTTTATAAGTTCGGATGAATACAAAACACTGACAGTCGGGATACAAAATTTCATTGGACAGTATATGACGGATTGGGGGGCAATCGGGGCAACTCTGATCATCAGTATGCTGCCTATATTGCTGGCCTTCCTGTTTTTCAGCAATAAAGTGGTGGAAGGTATTTCCTCCAGTGCAGTCAAAGGTTAAAAAGCCAAAGAGGCTGGGAC
>NZ_NQFP01000038.1:0-9710 GCF_002271665.1 Terribacillus sp. 7520-G
TTCCCGTGGAAAGCGGAGTGTTCTGCCGAAGCGGCGCTCAAGATAAGATTCGGTTTTAAACACTGGGGAATTAGTTATGTCCCAGCCTCCTTTTATGCGCTGTTTTTTTTATTCATTCCAGTAAAAGCATGAAGGCAAAGCCACATAGTCGTAAAAGCAAAAGCACTTCCACCAAATAAAAATGCCAAGGAAGGAAGCGCATACATCATGAGTGTTAAACAAGCTAGACAGATAATGATCATGAGAGTGTGCAGCGGATGAATCAGCATGATGAGAAAGGCATGCTTAATGATTGACCGGACATTCAAATCAAAATGGACAAATGCCGGAAAAAGATAAAATAAGAAAAGGAAGGAAAACAGGATAAATACCAGCAAAGGAATGTGGAACCACGACAAGACAGGGGGAAGGAAGTGCAAATACCAAATATCAAGGATGATTATCACCATGAGCATGGCAACGAATATCCCCAATTTATTACTTTTCCAAAATTCTTTTTTATATGATGACCAAAACGTCCCAAGCAGCGCAGCATCGGACTCTCCTCTTAACCAATTCCTGATGATGGTGAACATGGCAGTGGTGGAAGGGAAAAATCCTAAGATAATCCCACCGGTGAAGGTGAATAAGATCCACAGGACATTCAAATAAGCAAAACGGGTGATCCATTCCAATATGAGATAAATAGAACTGCTGATTCTCTCCATTTTTAAACCTCCGATTTCTGTTAGTCTATTGGGACAGCTTGCTTAGGAATCCGTGAAAACACTTACATTATAAGGCAATGGATTGCATTAGTATACGTTTATTGCAGGGACAGGCAATGGAATATTTAAAATAAAACTTAGTTTATCGTATAGACAAACTAAGTTTTCGATGATATTATCAAATGGAAAATGGATTATCAAAAGAAGCGGAGGTGTAGGTTACGTGAAGAAATGTAAGGGCTTACTTTTGCTGGGCTTGGTTAGCTTACTTCTTTTTGTCTTAGCAGCCTGCGGTCAAGATGTTGGTAAAGACAGTACTGACGACTCTGGAAGAGGAGAGGGAGGCGATAAACTTAAAATTGGCTTATCCGTTTCAGATTTGACACTTGAACGCTGGCAGCATGATCGTGACTTTTTCGTGGAGAAGGCAGAAGAGCTGGGTGCAGAAGTCCTTGTCCAATCTGCAGATGGTGATGAAGCGAAACAGCTGTCCCAAATCCAAAACATGCTGTCCCAGGATATAGATACACTTGTCATAATCGCAATCAATTCCGATGCTCTTTCGACTGTTGTAGATCAGGCAAAGGCAGAAGGGATTTCAGTCCTTTCTTATGATCGTCTGATCAATGGGGCAGATATAGATGCCTATGTATCTTTTGATAATGTGCGTGTAGGCGAAATGCAGGCTGAATACCTCACAGAACAAGTACCGAGAGGAAAATATTTCTTGATGGGCGGATCTCCGACAGACAATAATGCCAAGTTATTCCGGGAAGGTCAGCTGAATATCCTGCAGCCGCTCGTGGACAGTGGGGATATTGAAATCATCGGTGATCAATGGGTGAAGAACTGGGATGCAAATGAAGCCCTCAAAATCATGGAAAATGCGCTGACCGCAAATAAAAATGACGTCGATGCAGTCGTGGCATCGAATGACAGTACTGCTGGCGGGGCAATTCAGGCTCTGGAAGCCCAAGGTCTGGCAGGGAAAGTGGCCATATCCGGACAGGATGCCGATCTTTCCGGAGTACAGCGAATTGCAGAAGGCACACAGACAATGACTATTTATAAGCCGATTAAAGAAATTGCGACAAAAAGTGCCGAAGTGGCAGTCCAGCTGGCAAAAGGGGAGGAAGTCAAAGCTGACTCCACCATCAACAATGGAAAGATGGATGTACCATTCATCAAGCTCGAACCAATCCAGGTGAATAAAGATAACTTGGCTGATACCGTGATCAAAGATGGATTTCATTCACTTGAGGATGTATATAAAAACGTACCAGAGAGTGAATGGCCAGCTGCTGGGTAATATGGAGCCGGAGATTATTTATTCATAAGGACAGGTGACGGAATGGCATCAAAATGAAAATCAAGCTGGATGTACCTTGTGAACTCTGGAAAAGTCCTAACAATCAATCAGTGGCGGGAGGGACATACAGGCATGTATGCACTTGAAATGAAAGGCATCACAAAGGAGTTTCCGGGTGTACGTGCTTTGGAAGATGTGACGTTTTCCGTTAGAAAAGGAGAAATACACGCGCTCTGCGGAGAAAACGGAGCAGGGAAATCAACTTTGATGAAAATACTCAGCGGTGTTTACCCTCGGAATAGTTACAGCGGAAAAATTGTCATTAACGGAAACGAAGCAGAGTTCAAATCAATCAAAGAGGCGCAGGATGCAGGTATAGGGATCATTTATCAGGAACTGGCGCTGGTGGAGGAAATGTCGGTTGCAGAGAATCTTTTCCTGGGCGATGATCTGATGAGAAGAAAGTTTATCGATTGGAACAGGATTTACTCTGAAGCCAAGAAAAAGCTGGAACAAATCGGACTGAATATAGACCCGCAAGTCAGAACGGGTGATTTATCTGTAGGGAAACAACAATTGTTGGAAATCGCAAAGGCGCTTACGAAAAAAACGGAGATACTCATCCTGGATGAGCCGACAGCTGCGTTGACGGAGAGTGACGTGAAAGTATTGATACAATTGCTGAATGGCTTAAAGCACCAAGGTGTCACCTGTATCTACATTTCCCACAAACTGGGGGAAGTTTTGGAGCTTGCCGATACTGTGACAATTTTGAGGGATGGGAAGACGATCAGTACCGATCCTATCGAAGATATGACGGAACAAAAAATAATCTCCAAAATGGTCGGGCGTGATTTGACGGAGCTTTTTCCATATGAGCCGCATGCAATCGGAAAAGAAAAAATCCTGGAAGTGAAAGATTACGCTTTTACAGATGAAACAGGAAAAAGATTGCTCGCGGATGTGTCATTCCATCTTCGAAAAGGAGAGATCCTTGGTTTTGCCGGATTGATGGGTGCCGGACGTTCAGAGTTGTTCGTCAGTCTGTTTGGAGGTTACAAAGGCAAGAAGAAAGGAACTGTCTTGATAGATGGGAAACGGAAAACCATCAAAAAGCCTTCAGATGCCATCAATGAAGGAATGGCTTATGTCTCTGAAGACAGGAAGCGTTACGGATTGGTGCTTGGGATGGATATAACAAAAAATACAACGCTGGCCGCCCTTGATAAAGTGATGAATATAAAAGTGATTGATCGTGCATTGGAAATCAAGCATGCAGCCATTATCACAGAAAAGATGAAGTTAAAAGCTCCCGACCTTGAAACAAAGGCTGGTCAATTGAGCGGCGGTAATCAGCAAAAGGTGGTACTGAGCAAATGGCTGATGAACAAGCCAAAAATATTGATCCTCGATGAGCCTACCAGAGGAATCGATGTAGGAGCCAAGTATGAAATCTACAAAATCATGAATGAACTTGTCAAGGAAGGTGTCGGGATCGTCCTTATTTCTTCGGAGCTTCCTGAAGTGATGGGTATGTCCGATCGAATAATCGTCATGTCCGAAGGAACGGTTGCTGGGGAATTCCTAAGGGATGATGTCACTCAAGAAAAGATCATGACTTGCGCAACAGGAGGGGATCGAAGTGAACAGTCCGCTTCCATCGGCTAATGGAGCAACGGAAAAACAGCGGAAAATCAGCTTTAAACTGGACTATCAAGCATACACTCTCCTCTTTGCATTAGTGTTGATCGCCGTTATTTTCAGTGTTTTCACCGGAGGGGAGTTCCTGTCATCCAGGAATATTTCCAATCTATTCACACAGATGTCGGTGATTGCTGTACTGTCAATTGGAATGACGTTGATAATTGTTGCCGGTCATATCGACTTATCTGTCGGATCTTTGGTCGGGCTGCTTGGCGGGATAGCCGCTATATTACAGGTCTGGCATGGCTGGGGTACCATACCTGTGCTCCTTATCACGGTTCTTGCCGGAGCATTGCTCGGATTATGGCAGGGATGGTGGGTGGCATATCGGGCAGTACCTGCTTTTATAGTTACGCTGGCTGGTATGCTGGTTTTCAGAGGCATATTGATCGGAATCAGCAAGGGGCAAACGGTAGCACCTATGAATGAAGGTTTTAAACAAATCGGAAACAGCTATCTTCCATATGTACCAGGGTATATCCTGGCGGCAATCAGTATTGCCCTATTGGTATATGGAACTTTTAGAAATCGCTTTAAACGGAAGCAATTGGGGCTGGTCGTAGCCAATGGTTTCATGGATTATGGAAAAGCAGCCGTGTATTCCTTTTTCATATTGTTGGCCACCTATATGTTGAATCGCTATTTGGGAATCCCTGTTCCTATATTCATCGTTTTGATACTGGCAGCCATCTTTATTTTCGTATCCAACAAGACTGCATTTGGACGCTATGTCTATGCAATCGGAGGGAATCAGGAGGCAGCAGCATTATCAGGTATCAATATTAAATGGAATACACTTTGGGTTTTCATCTCGATGGGAGCGTTGGCGGGAGTCAGTGGGATCCTGCTTACAAGCAGACTGAATGCGGCAACTGTCAGTGCCGGCGACATGTATGAATTGGATGCCATAGCGGCATGTGTCATTGGCGGGACCAGTCTTATGGGAGGTAAAGGGAAAATCACCGGTGCTTTGATTGGCGCCCTGATAATGGCCAGCATCGACAATGGAATGAGCATTATGAACATAGAAGCTTTTTGGCAATACATCGTAAAAGGTTTGATTCTCATATTGGCTGTTTGGATAGATATTTCAAGCAAAAAAAATAGGGGGTAATGTTATGGCTTATTTTGAAAACGTTGACAAAATCGTCTTCGAGGGTGCTGGTTCTACCAATCCGCTTGCCTATAAATTTTATAACCCGGAGGAAAAGGTCGCTGGGAAGACAATGGAAGAAATACTCCGGTTTGGTGTTGCATTTTGGCATACGATGACCATGGATGGTTCCGACCCATTCGGCAGCGGGAATATGCTGCGCCCATGGGATGGATTCTCAGGTATGGACTTGGCTAAAGCACGTGTGGAAGCAGCATTTGAGTTTTTCGAAAAGCTGAATGTACCATTCTTTTGTTTCCATGACGTAGATATTGCGCCTGAAGGAAGTTCCTTGGCTGAGACAAATAAAAATCTCGACACAATCGTTGCCATGATCAAGGAGTATATGAAGACTAGCAAAACGAAGCTTTTATGGAATACAGCGAATATGTTTACCCATCCCCGCTTTGTCCATGGAGCAGCGACAGCGGCCAATGCGGACGTGTATGCTTATTCTGCCGCCAAGGTAAAGAAGGGGCTCGAAATAGCCAAAGATCTTGGAGCTGAGAATTACGTGTTTTGGGGCGGACGTGAGGGATATGAAACGCTATTGAACACAGATATGAAGCTGGAGCAGGATAATTTGGCCAGATTCTTGCATATGGCCGTTGATTATGCAAAAGAAATTGGTTTCAATGGGCAGTTCCTGATCGAGCCAAAACCGAAAGAGCCTACAAAGCATCAATATGATTTCGATGTAGCCACAGGGTTAGCTTTTCTCCAAAATTATGATTTGAAAGATCACTTTAAATTCAATATTGAAGCAAATCATGCTACATTGGCAGGCCATACATTTGAACATGAACTGCGGGTCGCACGCATCCATGGTTTATTAGGTTCCGTTGATGCAAACCAAGGTGATCCGCTGCTTGGCTGGGATACCGATGAATTCCCGACCGATTTATATGCTGCCACTCTGGCGATGTACGAAATTCTGCAAAATGGCGGACTTGGTAAAGGCGGTTTAAACTTTGATGCGAAGGTAAGGAGGGGATCGTTTGAAGCAGAGGATCTTTTCCATGCACATATTGCAGGGATGGACAGCTTTGCAGCGGGTCTGAAGACAGCAGAGAGATTGCTGGAAGATCGCGTATTGGAGGACTTCATCGAAACTCGTTACAGCAGCTATGAAAGCGGGATAGGAAAAGAGATAGTGGAGAATAGAACGGACTTTCATAAGCTTGAGGAATATGCTTTGGGATTAGGGGAAATCAAAAACACTTCAGGGCGTACAGAACAGTTGAAAGCGACAATCAATCAGTACTTATTAACTGTCCTGACAGAATAGGCAATCAGGGGATATACCAGATGAAGGGATTTCATTTTGGTATATCCCATTATTTCGTGAAAAGGGGGAGAGGAATTGAAATATGTGCTTGGAATAGATTTGGGAACAAGCGCTGTAAAAATACTGCTCCTAAACAAAGCGGGAGAGGTTTGTTTGGAGGAAACCAGGGCTTATCCTTTGATCCAGGAAAAATCCGGATTCAGCGAACAAGATCCAGAAGAATGGATACATCAGACGATTGACGCCCTGCAAAGCTTATCAAGGAAATTCGAAGGAAATATCGAAGACATAGAAGGGATCAGTTTTTCCGGTCAGATGCACGGCCTAGTCTTACTTGATGAAAAGGGAAATGTCCTGCGTCATGCAATCCTGTGGAATGATACACGCACTACCGGACAGTGTAAGGAAATCCATGATAGAGTCGGCAAGGAGAAGCTTTTGTCAGTCACCAAAAATTCGGCACTTGAAGGATTTACCCTACCGAAATTATTATGGGTAAAAGAAAACGAACCAGAATCATTCAGCAAGGCATCGACATTCCTGCTTCCAAAAGATTATGTCCGTTACCGTATGACCGGACACATAGCGACCGAGTATTCCGATGCCGCCGGAACGCTCTTATTAAGTATAAGTGAAAAAACATGGAGTGGGGAGATATGTGAAATCCTGGGTATTCCACCTTCTTTATGTCCACCGCTTGTGGAATCGCATGAGTGCGTCGGGACATTGACTTCCGCTTTTGCTGCGGCATCAGGGCTGTCCCCGTCAACTCCTGTGTTTGCTGGAGGGGCAGATAATGCCTGCGGAGCCATTGGATCCGGAATCTTAAAGGAAGGAGACTCCCTTTGCAGTATCGGAACCTCTGGGGTCATCTTGTCTTATGAAGACAATGGTGAATTGGATTTTGGTGGAAGGGTGCATTATTTCAATCATGGCAAAAAGGATGCGTTTTATACAATGGGTGTCACTCTGTCGGCAGGGTACAGCCTTCATTGGTTCAAAGATGTTTTCGCCAAAGATCAAGACTTTGAATCTTTGCTGGACGGAATCGACAAGGTACCAATCGGATCCAATGGATTGATTTTCACACCGTATCTTTCCGGCGAGCGAACTCCTTTTGCTGATTCGATCATTCGCGGAAGTTTTATCGGAATGGATGCTGCTCACTCTATCAAGGATTTTGTCAGGGCCGTACTGGAGGGAATCACATTTTCCCTCCATGAATCCATCCAAATTTTCCGTGAAAATGGCAAAGTCATCAATACCATTGTCTCTATCGGCGGCGGAGCAAAAAATGATACATGGCTTCAGATGCAGGCGGATATCTTCGACGCCACGATTGTGCGTTTAAAGAGTGAACAAGGTCCTGGTGTCGGAGCGGCAATGCTGGCAGCTGTCGGTGCCGGATGGTTTTCCACACTTGAAGAATGTGCCGATGTATTTACTGGAAAAATGAAAGAATTCAAGCCGATTGCTGCAAATGTGCAAAGATACAAAAAATTATTCCGTGTTTATCAGGAAGTATATGTTTCTACCAAAGGCTTAAATCAACAACTTAAGGCATTCAGGAATTAATTGCAAAATATCCATCCTAGGATCCGTCAATTGTCTTATCAAGAATCTAAGCCAGGTCTGCTGGGAGGCCTGGCCCTCTTTTCATTTCCATGCCTCTTCTAAGATAAACCCTTCCCCAACCTGTCTGTTCCCTTTTCGGACCTGTCTGGGATTCCATGACTGAACAAACTTGGAAGTCCTGCGGCAATTTCTTCATTATGTGGTTTTATACGCCGCGGGACAAATGCACAGGTTCTGTTATAATGGATATCTATAAAAGAAATCACGGTTAAAGAAAGGCAGATACATGACGACTGCAGTGATTGCACCAGCGGAATATCTATACACTTATACGACAAGCAGGGAAGAATACTCGCTTCGCAAATTGGAGCAAAGAATGCTCTTCGGACAAGAAGCAGACAACATTATCAAAAGCACGAAAGAAATCGATCCAAGCAGGAGTCCATTCATAAAAGGCAGGCTTTCCATTCTCTATTCAGGAGCGTCTATCGTCGAGATTGCCCAGCAGGTCCGTCTGTTGGAGCTAAATGACAAAACCTTCAAGGTACTTTACATAAAAATTAATGACCTTTCCGATGGACGGAAGATAGAATTTGACGAACAGCGGGCTATTGAGAAGGAAGTTGGATGGAATATTATAGGGAAGGCCAAAATGCAAAATCCGGATTTTCTCTTCGGAATCGTTCCCTTTAAAGGACGCTGGTATTTTGGAAAGTATCAAGCGAGCGAATCACTGTGGCTGAAACATTCAAAGAAACCACATGAGTACTCGACGGCCTTAAGCACTCGTTTGGCCAGAGCCGTTGTGAATATCGCCGTTCCGGATCCAGCAGGTATCCGCGTGATCGATCCATGCTGCGGAATTGGCACGGTCCTCGTGGAAGCCCTTTCGATGGGTATTCCCATTCTCGGAGCCGATCGAAATCCACTTGTAGTGAAGGGTGCACAGAAAAATATCGCGCATTTCAATTACCAAGGCGCTGTGGCTGTAAAAGACATAGCCGAGCAGGAAGGTCATTATGATGTGGCAATCATTGACATGCCTTATAATTTGTATGCTCGTGCCACTGCGGAGGAACAATATACCATTATTAAGCAAGCACGAAGGATAGCCGATAAAGTCGTCATCCTGACTATCGAAGATATGGATGAGATGATCAAGAAGGCGGGTTTTGTGATAATTGACCGCTGTGTTGCCAACAAGGGGCTCAAGGCATCATTCTCAAGGCAGGTTGTGGTTTGTGAATGATATCTTGTAAATTCCAGACAGCCATCTGAATGGATCCAGGCGGCCGATCCATCAATATGTGAAGGAAAAGGTTGTAATATGCAGTCATGGTTAATGATGACTTGAATGCTTTGGTAGATACTTACTGAGAAAAGAAATAGATAACTCCTTGACTTGATTATTAATGTGAGTAGGAGCGTCATTGCTAAAAAAATACATAAGGGAAGTGCTTTTGCGTTACAGGTGTAGCTTTAAACCTTCGTGTGATGGCTTAAATCCTAACTTTTCATAAAAATGAAGTGCTTCGGGTCTATTTTTATCTGTAGTCAATTGAACTAAGTGACATCCACGTTTTTTTGCGCGGTGAATTGCCCATTTAATCAATTCAGATCCTACACCCTTCCCACGTACGATAGATGCAGTGCGAACACCTTCAATTGTAGCTCTCCATCCGCCCTGATAAGTAATGAACGGAGTAAACGTAATCTGCTGAACACCGATAATCTCACTGCCATAACAGGCTACTATCAGTTCATTGTTTGGGTCAGAGTTTATAGATTGAAATGCATTTATGTAACTATCAGGCAAGGGGTGTTTATAATCTTCTCTCTTACTTCCTAGAATATCATCTGATAACATATACACTATTCTGTCAAGATCTTGAATTTTTGCCTCTCTAAAGATAATTTGATTCAAATTCATTAAGATCACCTTCTTATATCTTAGTAACTTAAAAATTCAACTTT
>NZ_NQFP01000039.1:0-35225 GCF_002271665.1 Terribacillus sp. 7520-G
ATATATAAAAAAACCGCCATCAGAATGGCGGTTGCACTACTAGCTCCTCATTATCCAAGTGCCCACATGCAGATAATGAATCACAGCTTCATTTCTACTGACATAATATATCAATTTTTGTTGAAATGTCCATTGTTATATTCTGCCGTATGCCAAATTGTATAGACTTGTCCAGAATAAGCAGATCATTCCCCTGCGTTTCTGCCCGGCTGCCATCCCATCACACGGCAATTTTGAATTTCGCTCCGCCGTACTCCATTATGCTTCTTCACAAGCAACCCTTCCATATTATAGTGGAGGATGCAGATAATTATGTGCCTTATTTTCCAAGGTGCAGTCTGCTGAACTGGCCGGTGCATCATTTTGTGTATTTTACACAAAAACAACTGAATCGTTTGTTTTTTCAGCATATTGAAAGCCCTTCAATTCGATTCTACAATATTGGTATAGCACATGTGCAAGTGAATTGGGAGGTGTCACAGTTGGAAGCTTTATCTCGCAATTTTTTCTTGTATTTATCAAAGAATCAGCCATTGAACAAGCTGGCTAATTTATATGGCATACGGATGGTCAAGGGTAAGATCGTCGGAGGTATATCCTTCGATCAGGCCATCCCATTCATCAGGAAACTGAATGAGGACGGAATGAGTGTGACCGTCGATCATCTTGGTGAATATGTGGCCGATCCGCTGATTGCCGTGGAGCGGGCAGGTGAGGCTGTCGCGGCCCTTGAGATGATCAAAGAAGTGGGCTTGGATGCACAGGTTTCCCTGAAACTGACATCACTCGGACTCGATATCAGTGAAGAGCTTGTCCGATTGAATTTGCGCCGGATATTGACAGCGGCTGATCGTCTCGGTGTCATGGTGACGATCGATATGGAAGATTCCGAACGCTGTCAAAGGACATTGGATTTATTCCAGGAGCTGAAAGCGGAGTATCAAAATGTGAGTACCGTCATACAGGCATATCTTTACCGCAGCAATGATGATTTGGATATGATGGCGCATCTGCAGCCCTTCATCCGCTTGGTCAAAGGGGCGTATAAAGAGCCGAAATCCGTTGCATTCCAGGAAAAACGGGATGTGGACGGCAACTACCGTAAGCTGATTGCCAAGCAGCTCGATGCTGGCAGCTATACGGCTATCGCGACCCATGATGACCGGATGGTGTCCTTTGCCAAACATTATGCCTTGGAAAAAGGGATCGGGAAGGACAAATTCGAGTTCCAAATGCTTTACGGCATGCGGCAGCAGCTGCAGCAGGAGCTCGTCAGACAGGGTTATAAGGTCCGCATTTATTTGCCTTATGGCGATGATTGGTATGGTTACTTCATGCGCAGGCTGGCAGAGCGCCCGGCGAATATCGCATTTGCCTTCAAAGGGATGACCAAAAAATAAATCAAAGGAGCGATTGATCATGACGACACCTTATACACATGAACCATTCACGGATTTCACGCAGGAGAAGGAGCGCCAGGCTTTCAGTAAAGCGCTGGAGCAGGTACAAGGGGTGATGGGGGAATCCTACCCGCTTGTGATTGACGGTGAAAGAGTGACGACCGATGGGAAAATCGTCTCCATCAACCCAGCAAATAAAGAAGAAGTGGTCGGCGAGGTATCCAAAGCATCCCGTGAGCATGCCGAACGTGCAATCGAAGCTGCAGCAGCTGCATTTGAAACATGGCGTTACACAAAGCCGGAGGAACGGGCGCATATATTGATGCGCGCGGCTGCGATTGTCCGACGCAAGAAGCATTATTTCTCGGCATTGCTTGTCAAGGAAGCCGGCAAGCCGTGGAAGGAAGCTGACGCGGATACAGCAGAAGCGATTGATTTCATGGAATATTACGCACGCCAGATGATGGAGCTTGCTCCAGGTAAGGCAGTCCAATCACGTGAAGGGGAAGCGAACCGTTATATCTACACCCCGACAGGTGTCACAGTCGTCATTTCGCCGTGGAATTTCTTGTTCGCCATCATGGCTGGGACGACTGTTGCCCCGCTGGTGACAGGGAACACCGTTGTATTGAAGCCGGCAAGTGCCACTCCTGTCATCGCCGCCCAGTTCGTGGAGGTGCTGGAGGAAGCGGGCGTCCCGAAAGGTGTCATCAACTTTGTACCGGGAAGCGGCTCGGAAGTGGGCGACTATCTCGTCGAACACCCGAAAACAAGCATCATTACATTCACAGGCTCGCGCGATGTCGGTACGCGTATTTTTGAAAAAGCTGCCAAAGTACAGCCTGGGCAGCAGCATCTGAAACGTGTCATTGCAGAAATGGGCGGGAAGGATACAGTCGTCGTCGATGAAGATACCGATATCGAGCTGGCAGCAGATGCAATCGCCGTTTCTGCCTTTGGCTTCGCTGGTCAGAAATGTTCCGCCGGGTCCCGTGCTGTCGTCCACGAGAAGGTATACGATGCTGTATTGCAGCGCGTCATCGAAATCACGGAATCCCGGATCACAGCAGCGCCGGAAAGTGCGGATGTCTATATGGGTCCTGTCATCGATCAAGCTTCTTTTGATAAAATCACGGAGTATATCGAAGTGGGCAAACAGGAAGGCAAGCTTGTAAGCGGCGGCTCCAGCGATGACAGCAAAGGCTTCTTCATCCAGCCGACCATATTCTCCGAGCTGTCGCCGACCTCCCGCTTGATGCAGGAGGAAATCTTCGGGCCAGTCCTTGGCTTTTCGAAGGTATCCAGCTTCAAGGAAGCAATCGATGTTGCCAACAATACGGAATATGGCCTGACTGGCGCAGTCATCACCAAAAACAGGGCCCATATCGAATACGCCAAAGAACGATTCCATGTCGGCAATTTGTACTTCAATCGCAACTGCACAGGCGCCATCGTCGGCTACCACCCATTCGGCGGCTTCAAAATGTCCGGCACCGACTCCAAAGCCGGAGGACCAGACTATCTCCAGCTTCACATGCTGGCGAAGACGGTTAGTGAGATGTATTAAGAAAAGTGGAAGAAATCGATTAGAAACGGAGCGTTAAGCAAGGGCGCCCGAAGCGGGTGTATTCCCCACGCAGATTCAAACTGTGAAACCCGTCCCAAAAACGAGGAAAGCGTGCCATCTAGGCACGCTTTTTTATATGTGGAAATAAAAAAGAAGGAAGATAGAGGGAGAAGCAGATCAGCTATCCGTCTCTTCTTCATTCTCTGGCTCACTCAATTTTGTCAGCCAGTCCCTGAATTCAGCATCATCTTTGCAATGGATTACCTCTGGTGTCTCGTCTAGTTTGTTGTTCATGTATAATCTCTCCTTTTCGATGATTCAACCAGATTATACCCGACCAAGGATATAATGAAACCTATTTTACAGACTCTTCATCAATCTAACAAAGACTTTGTAAACTTATCTTCCGGACAATTTTTAGGGAAGGGACTTTACAACTGGTGGATCATCCTGTATGATTTAAATCGTAATAATTACGAATTGAATCGAGGTGTCTATATGTCCGAAGGAATGAATAAGATTCCGGTGACTATCCTGACGGGGTTTCTAGGAGCTGGGAAGACAACGCTATTGAACCGGATGCTTCGCGATGTGCGAAGCAGCAATATGGCAGTCATCATCAATGAATTCGGGGAAACAGGAATCGATGGCAAGTTTGTGGAGCAAACAAAGGAAGAAATCATCGAAATCAATAATGGCTGTATATGCTGCAATGTACGCGGGGATTTAATCAGGATACTCAAAGATATGCTCGTACGGGTCCATAAGGAAGGAACGGAACTGAAACGGGTGATCATAGAGACGACAGGATTGGCCAATCCTGCTCCTGTCATCCAGACATTCCTGATGGATGATGTGATGCGCTACTGGTTTACACTTGATTGTGTTTGTACCGTAACCGACGCTTTGCATCTGGATCGGCAATTACATGAGCATGCCGTTGCCAGGGAGCAGATTGCTTTTGCGGATAAAATCATCATCAATAAACAGGATCTTGTTTCAGAAGGGGATCTTGATCATCTGCAGGACCGCATTCAAAAGATGAATCCGGAAGCAGAGCTGTTTTTCGCTCAGGACAGTAAGGTGCCGCTGTTCAAGCTATTGGATGTATTCAGTTTCTCCCTGGATCAAAAGCTGAGTGTCCGTCCGGATATGCTTGAACATCATCATCACCATCATGACGATGTACAAGCAGTCGTACTGAAAGATGAGCGTCCGATCGATCCGGAGCGGCTGGATAGGTGGTTCTCTTATTTAGTCCAAATAAAGGGGGAGAGCTTATTCCGTTATAAAGGCATCCTTCATGTCAAAGGGCAGGATCGCCGGCTTTTATTCCAAGGTGTACATATGCTATTTGCCAGTACCGCCGACAGGAGATGGAAGCAAGACGAAAGGAAACAGAATGAACTTGTTTTCATAGGCCGGGACTTGGATGAAGAGGAATTGCGGGCTGGATTTGCCTTTTGTCTTGGCGATGAAGATGCGTTTCCTGCTGGGGCCTGAAGCGGGAAAAAAATTTAGCTTCCTTTAAATCGTAACGATTACAAATAGAGGTGAGGAAATGAAGAAGAAGAAAATACCAGTTACTGTTCTGAGTGGTTATTTGGGCGCTGGCAAGACAACGCTGCTCAATCATATTTTGCATAACAGAGAGGGCTTGAAGGTGGCAGTCATTGTCAACGACATGAGCGAAATCAATATCGATGCTGGTCTGGTGGAGAACGAGGGGACATTATCCCGGGTCGATGAGCAGCTCGTGGAGATGTCCAACGGCTGCATTTGCTGCACGCTGCGGGATGATTTATTGGTGGAAGTGGAGAAGCTCGCCAGGAATGGCAGCTTTGATTACATCTTGATCGAATCGAGCGGGATCAGTGAGCCGGTGCCTGTTGCGCAGACATTTACGTATATCGATGAGCAGCTGAATATCAACCTATCCGATTTTACAGCTTTGGATACGATGGTGACGGTGGTGGATGCCAACCGTTTCTGGCATGACTTCGGTTCCGGTGAAAGCCTGCTGGATCGGCAGCAGGAAGTGGCTGCGGATGATGAAAGGGAAATTGCGGATTTGCTGCTTGATCAAATCGAGTTTTGTAATGTGCTCATCCTGAACAAATGTGATTTGGTAGAGGAATCGGCCCTGCGCGAATTAAAGCATGTGCTGCGGCTATTGCAGCTGGAAGCGAAAATAATCGAGACAACCCATGGAAAAGTCGATCCCAAGGAGATATTATTCACGGAATCCTTCGACTTTGACAAAGTCAGCTCTTCTGCTGGCTGGCTGAAAGAGCTGGAGAATGGACCGGAAAACCATACACCGGAGACGGAGGAGTATGGGATTGGATCGTTCACCTATGTCCGGCAGCATCCATTCCATTCAGAGCGATTCATGCAATTTGTCGAGACAATGCCTGAGAATATCGTGAGATCCAAAGGCATCGCTTGGTGTGCAACGCGTAATCAATTTGCTTTACTGCTCTCCCAGGCAGGTCCGGCAGCCAATATCGAACCGGTATCTTATTGGGTGGCTGCTTTGGAGGAGGAACGACAGAAGTTCATTCGCAGGGAAAACCCGTCCATAAACAAGGAGTGGCATCCCGAATATGGAGACAGGAAGACACAGCTGGTATTCATCGGAACGGATTTGGATCAGCAAGCAATTGTAAAGGAACTGGACAGCTGTCTCCTGACAGAATCGGAACTGGCAGGCGACTGGTCACGACTGACTGATCCATTCCGCTGGAATATCCAAACAGCACAATGAATAAGGAGGAATAAAGGATGGCAAAGAAATCAAAAATCGCAAAAGAGAGAAAAAGACAGGAAATGGTGATGAAGTACGCAGAACTGCGAAGGGAATTGAAGGAAAAAGGAGATTACGAAGCGCTGCGGAAACTGCCGCGTGATTCTTCTCCGACACGATTGAAGAATCGCTGTGAAATCACGGGAAGACCCCGGGGCTATATGCGGCAGTTCGGCATGAGCCGGATTAAATTCCGTGAATATGCCCATAAGGGACAAGTGCCAGGTGTGCGGAAAGCGAGCTGGTGACTTGTGGCAGAAATACCAGTTACCGTCTTGAGCGGTTATCTCGGAGCAGGCAAGACGACACTGCTTAACCACCTGCTCCGGAATGAACAAAATATGAAAATAGGTGTTCTCGTCAATGACATGAGCGAAATAAACATTGATGCGCATTTGCTGGAGCAAGGCGGGCTCAAGCGCTCGGACGAGAAGCTGATACAGCTGGAAAATGGGTGCATCTGCTGTACACTTCGAGAAGATTTAATCATCGAAATCGACAAGCTGGCAGATTTGGATCTCGACTATATCATTGTGGAATCCACTGGTATATCCGAACCGATTCCGGTAGCACAAAGCTTTACGTATCAAGAGGAAGTGCTTGGAATCGATTTGTCTGCCAAATGCCGGCTGGATACGATGGTGACAGTGGTGGACGCCGGGAGGTTTTGGCATGACTACCAATCAGGGGAATCCCTGCTCGATCGAAAGCAGGAGGCAGTGGAAGAAGATGAGCGGGAAATTTCCGATTTGCTGCTGGATCAAATCGAATTTGCAGATGTCATCCTTCTGAATAAGACCGACCAGTTGGAAGGAGAGGCGCTGCAGCAGCTGTGCGCCTTGCTGCAAACGCTGAATCCGGAAGCGGACATCCATCAAACGGAATATGGGAAAATCGATCCGAGCCTGGTTTTGGATACAAAGAAATTTTCCTTCGACAAAGCCAGTCAATCTGCCGGCTGGATAAAAGAGCTGAACAATGAACATATCCCAGAAACAGAGGAGTATGGAATTGCATCTTTTGTCTATCGGAAAAGACAGCCATTCCATCCTGAACGATGGATGAGCTGGCTGGAGGAATGGCCCAAGGAAGTCGTGCGAGCCAAAGGTTTCTTCTGGCTCGCATCCCGCCCCGACACCAGCGGCTTATTGTCACAAGCTGGCCAGTCGCTGACTATGGAAGCAGCCGGTCCCTGGATTGCGACCTATCCACCGGATGAACAGGCAGCTCTAAGGGCGGAGGATGAAGAACTGGAGGCAAGATGGCATCCAGTATACGGCGACAGGATGACCGAATTGGTTTTCATCGGGATTGGCATGCACAAGGAAGAGATGATCAAAAGCTTGGATGCCTGTGTGCTTACAGAGGAAGAAATGAGACAGGACAGCAAAGTATTTATTGATCCGCTCCCGGCGTTTATATAGGAAACACCCGCCTTCCATATGGAGAGCGGGTGTTTTTCGATTATGGAAAGTCATCAGGAACCTCCTCCTGTAATAGGCATTAGATAGGGCTGTGTTCGTGACATTTTCAGTAAAAGGGGTTTTGACTATGTTGAGGGATAATAGAAACCTTGCCCGTATCGATGCCAAAACAAGATTGGTAGGTCTGCTAGCAACACCGATCAGGCATAGTATCACGCCTGCCATGCACAACTTGGGCTATACAATCAGCGATTTGAATTATGCCTATTTGGCATTTGACGTTGGGACAGACAAGCTGAGGGAAACGGTCGAAGGTCTGAAGGCCATGGGAGCAGCAGGATTCAATGTCTCCATGCCGAATAAAATCGATGTGATGCAGTATCTGGATGAATTGGATGACAGCGCCCGTCTGGCGGGTACCAGTAATACGGTCGTCCATGAAGACGGGAAGCTGATTGGCTATAACACCGATGGATTGGGCTATGTGAAGAGCTTGGAGGAGCATGGCATCCAGCTTGAAGGGATGAAGGTGACTCTCGTGGGCTCGGGAGGCGTCGCAGCCCCGATAGCGATTCAGCTGGTGCAGTCCGGTATCAAGGAACTCAGTATATTCGCCAGGAATGATATTTTTTTCTCCAAGGCAGCAGCCAATGTGTCCTTCATCAATAACGAATTGAAAGGCTTTGGTGTCGGTGCCAGGATTTTTCCATTGGAGGATAAAGCAGCGTTCCGGAATGAAATTTCGGAAAGTGCCATTTTGGCGAATGCCACAAGCCTGGGGATGAAGCCATTGGATGAATGGAGTATTCTGGACGGCCTGACAGATGCCCTGCGGCCAGATCTGATTGTGACAGATGTGGTCTATAATCCGCAGAAGACGAAATTACTGGCGCAAGCGGAAGCTGCCGGTGCCAAGGCGATCAATGGATTAGGCATGGTGCTATGGCAGGGAGCATTGTCATACAAGCTATTCACAGGGGAAGAGATGCCTAGGAAGGAAATAAAGGATATCATGTTCGGGAAAGGATATTAAAACAGGAGAAGCACTGTCACCAGTGCTTCTCCTGTTAAGAATGCGAATCATCATAATTTGAATTGCTGCAGCTGCTCCTGCAGGGTGCTGGCGTCTTGTTCCAGCTTCTCGGCAAGTTCTTTCAATTGTTCCATGGAATGTGTCTGGTCTGCTACCGATGCCGTGATTTCTTCCGTTCCGGCAGCTGTCTGCTGGCTGATCGCGGCTATCTCGCCAGTATTGGTTGCCAGCGTAGCTTCCTTCTCCATCATGGACTTCATTTCTTCCTTCGTCCGAGCGGTCAATTCCATATTATGCGCAATGGCTTCGTTGATTTGGTTGAAGATGTTTTTCGTATGATTGACCGCTGTTTCCTGTCCCCGGACTGCGCTGCCGGTTTTCGATGCGAAGGCTGCTGTATCGGCTGTTTCGGACTGGATTTCCTGGACAATGGATCCGATGTCCTGAAGCGCATGTTCTGTCTGTTCTGCCAGTTTGCGAACCTCATCCGCTACGACAGCGAAGCCTTTTCCGCTCTCGCCGGCACGTGCAGCTTCAATGGCAGCATTCAGGGCGAGCAAGTTAGTCTGTCCGGCAATATCGGTGATCGTATCAACGATACTGCTGATATTAGCTGATTTTTGCTGAAGGCTGTCCACAGCCGCTTCTATTTTGCCGGCAGCCTCGATGGCATCCCGGGATTGCTCGATCAATTGCTGCATCTGGGAACTGCCGACCTTGGCCGCTTCGGTCATTTGCAAGGCTTCTTCATATACCTGCTGGTTATGCGCATCCACCAGTTTGATATTCTCGGATAGTGCTTCTGTCGCGACAGCATTGCGTTCCATGATTTCAGCCAGGCTCGTCGTACCGGCAGAAATTTCTTCCATGGTCGCCGCTACTTCCGTCGTGGAAGCGGCATTCTCTTCTGCATTGGCGGCAAGTGTCTGGGAAGCAGACTGTACATTGGCAGAGATGGAAGTATTAGCCTGCATCATGCCATGAATGTTACCGATCATATTGTTGAAGCTGTTGGATAGCTCGCCGATTTCATCAGCAGACTTGCTATTCATCTGTACAGTCAAATCGCCATCTTCGACTTGCTTCATCTTGTCCCGCAAAGTCTTGATTGGCCGCACAACCGAGTTCACGACAAAGAAGGCGACGATAAGTGCAATCGCCAGGACGATCAATACAGTGATGGTCAGCGGTAAAATAATACCTTTTGCTTCGTCACTGAATTCCTTGGTGGGTACAACAGCAGAAATTATCCAGCCTGTGCGATCATTTGTGGTGAATGCCAAGGCACGGTTTTCATTTTGGAATTCATATTCTATTACACCTGTCGATCCTTCCTGCTGGATTTTTTTCCAATAGGTTTCCTTGGAAGCATCCGTCGCTAGAAGCTCTTTATCTGGATGTGATAGGTAATGGCCATTTTTATCAAAGACTGCAGCATACCCGGTCTTGCCGACTTTGATGTCTTGTGTCAATTCTGTAAGTCTGGAAAGGTTGAATTCAACCACAACCAAACCTTTTAATTTATTTTCCGTGTCAAAAACGGGCTTTACAGCATCAACTACAAGTTCATTGGAATCCTTGGATACATAAGGATCCGTGTATCCAGGTCTCTCTTCCAGCTCTAATCCAAGCTTATACCATGGGCGGGTGGTAGGATCAAAATCATCCCCTAAGTCCGCTTGCGGATATTGCACGATTTCCCCGCCGATTGGCTGGTAGAAGATTTTCTCTACATTCGGATTTTCTTTGGTGCTGCTTTCCAATGTGCGGGCAAGGCGCTCTGGATCATAATTCCGGATTGATTCCATCGCACTTACACTATTTACAGTCGATTGGATATTATCCAGGAATAGATTGTAAATACTGTCAAGCTGAAGGATCGTCTGATTGCGCATTGTATCGGTCTGGCTTTCCAGCATTGTCTCCCGGCTGAATTCAAAACTGAGATATGCTGTCGCCACCCCGGATAGAATGAACATGGCGATGATGGGATAAAGAATCTTACGAAGAATCTTGCGCGTGAAGAAATTATCTCTTTTTTTAGTTACAACCATTTACGTGTTACTCCTCTGTTCTTTTTCTCTGCCTAGTTTTTATCGGTAACAATCATGGATTATGAAGCATGATCGGAATAAATATCAGTGATAGCGTTTACTTGATTTGTTTATCAAGATGGCAGCCATAAAAAGAATCGGTAAATCACGGCTAGGAAATGTGTCTCCGCTGGAGTATGATGAAAGAAAAGCTTAGGGGAGTGGGCTATGGAGTTATTCGATCGTGTGTTATCCATCAACGATTTGGACGCTGTCATCGATTTGCTTAGCTTCGAGCTGGAACGACCTGTGATTGTGGAGGATGCCGATTATACATTGCTGGCGTATAACTCGCATTATATCCAGCATTTTGATGAAGCGAACCAGCAGACGATTTTCACGAAAAAATGGACGCTGCCAATCTATGAAACGTTCATTGAAGCAGGTGTAGTCAATAAGCTGAAGACGTATGAGCGTCCGTTCACTGTGGAGGCGATGCCGGAGATCGGCTTGAATACAAGGATTGTCGTAAGCGCAAGGCATGAGGGACGCATCATGGGATACATATGGATCCAGCAGATGGAAGAACCGCTTACGGCAGAAGGTCTCGATTTGCTTTATGATATCTCTTTCCATATCGGCAGGCTTATTTATGATATTCAGAAATCAAAGCTGAGGCAAGAGGAGAAAGAGGAACGGTTTTATCAGAATATTTTTAACGGTATATACAAAACAGCACTAGATCTGGACTGGGGTGCCAAGGAATTCGGCGTACAGCTGCCAGAGCATTTTGCTGTTGCAGCCGTCGAGCTCGTGGAGAAGGATGATAAGATTTTATTCAATCTGCAGCAGGTTGCCCAGACATCCCTGCAGCTGGAGGATAAGCTTCATCATGTCCTTATCCAAGGCGATATTCTCTTCATCGTGCTTGGCGGGAAGCGGGCTGATGCACCGATCGAGGCGTTGGCCAGGGAAGTCATCCAGCGGATTCGGGACTATGCGAAAGACAAAGAAGCTGCAGTCAGGAGCGGTGTCGGCAGTATATATTCTGATCCGTTCGAGCTGCTGAAAAGCGCGAATCAGGCAAAAGAAGTCATACAGGCTGCCAAGCTGACACATCGTCCGCTCTCCCTTTATTATAAGGATTTGCATATTTGCCGCTACTTACAAGTGATCCATGATAAAAATAAAGAAATAGGCTATGAAAGCGAAGCTGTACGAAAGATCCGCGAGCTAGATCCCAATGGCAAAAAGGAATTATTGAAAACCCTTGAAATGTATCTGCTCCATAACTGCAAGATCAAGCCGACTGCCGCAGCCCTTTTCGTCCATCCGAATACAGTCAATTATCGGATTAATCAGATCAATGAAGCGGTCGAGCTTGACTTGAACGATGTCATGCAAAAATTCCAGCTGCTGCTGGATTTGATGACAAGGGGCAAGGCATAGGGGGAGAAGGGACAGGTATGTTTTTGGCGCATATGCAGATCAACTACTTTTCCCATTGGGCGTCCTGAAGGTCCAGTAAGAAGATGAAAAGCTAGTTGAATAAGCAACCAAATGAAAAAGGCTCATCAGCTGATGAGCCTTTTTCATTGGAAGTCATTCGATAATGCCAGTCTATGATAGTAATGGAACTTTTCTATTTTCTGTGCTTTCCATAGGTATTGGGAATAGTCCTGGGAATAGTGGCGCATCAAGTAGAACAAGCCATTCTCTTTGAAATACGTGATGGCTGAGTCGTATACATAATCCATCGTTTCGGGTTCCATATATTTTGCCCATAGAATAGCGAACTGCCACCGATATTCGAGATTGTCCCGTTCTTCACAGACCTGCATACCCGTTCTGTAATATGCTTGGGCTTGTTCCGTTTTCCCAAGGATGTAGAGGGAGCGTGTCAGTGTGAACAAGGCCTGTATATATAAAGGGTGGTCGGGATGGGTGATTGCCTGGAGCAGGAATGGAATGCCTTTGTCATCTGCATTTTGCTTGTGGTACATGAGACCGATGTTGAATTCACAGGCAACGACCAGATCCTCTTGTCCAAGCTTTTGGGCTATGGAAAGGGCTTCAAGCAGGTTTGCTTCCGCCTTGCCGAATTCGCGCTGATCGATTTGGTTCAACCCTTGCAGTGATTTGCAATTCGCCACTTTCAATTCATATTGCGGATATTTGGAATAAATGGATATCGCCTTTTCCAAATGGAAACTGGATAAAGCATTGATATCCAAATAATAAAATTGCATGGCTTTATTATAATGTAAGCCGGCATGCTCTTCTTCATCATCGACCGCATGCATATGCTGCTCCGCTTTTTCCAATAGCTCAATCGCCGCAAAATACTCCTTGCGACTGTATTTCACGATTGCCAGGAAACTATAGTAGAAGAAAGACTGAAAATCATCCAAATCATCCGGATTCAATCGCTTCAGCTTTTCCTCGCAAAGCTCGACATCCCCCATCAAAAAATCAAATCGTGCATCCAGAAGCAAAAAACGATCCCATAAATCATCTGGGAATTCCCCTGCATGCAATGCATCATAAGCCTCCTTGCGCAGTTCAACGGACTGCGCCCGATCCCGCATTTTAATTGTTTTATGCCATGTATGCAGATGCGTGATGAAGTGTTCTGTGCTTTTAATGACAGCCATATACCAATACTCCTAATCAGTCAGAATAAACCGGACGGTTGTGTGGTTGGAATACCAAAGGACTGCAAAACGAAGAAAGCTGCTTTCATCAAAAGCAGCTGCACCGTCTCTTTAAAGAACAAAGCTAGTTTACCATATTTCAAGGCAGTAAGCCTATCAAAATTCCATAAAACGGTGGATTTATGATAAAAGTATAAACATTTATAATTAAATGTCTAGACAAATAAGAAATTAACTATATAATAACAAATGAAAGCGCTTTTAATAATTATCCAAGGAGTGTCATCCGATGAATAAAATTCTATTAGCGTGCAGTTCAGGTATGTCCACCAGTTTGCTTGTCACTAAAATGCAAGCGTTTGCAGAATCGGTGGGAGATGAAGCGAAGATTTGGGCGGTCGGTCAGGATCAGGCGAAGAAAGAAATGGCGGATGCCGATGTAGTGTTGATCGGTCCGCAAATGAGCTTCCTCAAAGGGGAACTCGCTGCCGAAGCGCAGAAATATGGTATCCAAGTCGAAGTGATCGACATGATGGCATATGGCATGGCCGATGGAGAGAAAGCGTACAAACAGGCACTGGGCCTGATCGGGGCAACATCATGAACGAGCTGAAATTGGAAGAACTGACAGAAGAACAGGTTTGTTTTCAGATGATCCTTCACAGCGGCAATGCCAGAAGCAAGATCCTGCAGGCGCTTCGGCTTTATCGGGAGGGGGATATGGAGAAAGTGAATGACATGCTGGCAGATGCAGAGGAAGATTTGTCACTTGTGCATAAAGTCCATTTTGAGCTGGTACAGCAGGAGGCAGCTGGCCGGCAGCAGGGACTTTCCCTTTTGTTCCTGCACGCCGAGGACCATTTCATGTCCACGTTGACAATGAAGGAAATGGTCAAAGAAATGATCCCAATTTTCCAAGGGCTGAAGAGCTAAAGGAGGAAGCAGGCAATGTTCGATAAGTTTAGCAAGTATTTGATTCCGATTGCCGGCAAGCTGAATAACAATCGTTATCTCGGTGTGCTGCGGGATGCCTTCATGCTGGCATTCCCATTGACCATTTTCGGTTCGATCATGGTGGTACTGGCCAATTTGCCATTCCTGGATAATGTGATGAGCGAATCGCTGCTTGCTGGTATCCAGGAATCGCTTGGACCAGCGCCGAATGCCACGATGAATATTGCATCTGTTTTCGTTGTCTTCGGTATTGGCTATTATCTGGCGAAAAGCTACGGAGTGGAAGCGATTTTCGGCGGAGCGGTAGCCTTGACGGCCTTCCTCCTGCTGACACCATATGTCGTTTCGACGGAAAGCGGCGAAGTGGTGAGCAATGTACTGGCTGTTGACCGCCTAGGTGCGAAGGGGATGTTCCTTGGCATGATTGTCGCGTTCCTTTCCGGGGAGATCTATCGTTATATCACGCAGAAGAAAATCGTCATCAAGATGCCGGCAGGTGTGCCGCCAGCTGTATCGCAATCATTCGCTGCCCTCATCCCGGCGGTCGTGACCCTGACGGTATTCTTGGTGATTAATATCATTGTGACACAAGGATTCGACACGAATCTGCATGATGTCATCTTCAATACAGTGCAGGCACCGCTTGTCGGATTGGGAGGAGGGCTTCCGGCTACCTTGATCGCCGTGTTCTTCATCCAGGTCCTTTGGTTCTTCGGCTTGCATGGACAGATCATCATCAACTCTGTCATGGATCCAATCTGGAATACATTGTCCCTGGAAAACCTGCAAGCTTATACAACGACGGGGGAATTACCGCATATCATCAATAAGCAGTTCATCGAGGTCTACCTTGTCGGTGCTGGGGGGACAGGGATGACACTGGCGGTCTTGGCGGCAATCCTTTTATTCATGCGAAGCAAGCAAATGAAGCAGGTGGGCAAGCTCGGAATCGGGCCGGGTATCTTCAATGTAAATGAGCCTGTGATTTTCGGACTGCCGATCGTCATGAATCCGCTGATTCTCTTGCCGTGGATCATTGCACCGATGGTCGTGACAGTCGTCAGCTATGTAGCGATGGCCATCGGGCTGGTGCCGCCGCCGACTGGGGTGACGATTCCATGGACTGTGCCGATATTCATCAGCGGATTCCTGGCAACCAACTCGATTGCTGGCTCGCTGCTGCAGCTCGTGAACGTGCTGATCGTATTCGCAATTTGGTTCCCATTCCTCAAGTTCATCGACAGGATGAATATCAAGCAGGAAAAGGATGCGGCACAGAAGGATGCAGCAGCCGACATGCAAGTACCAAAGGAGAAGATTTGATATGGAAGTGACAGAGCAAAAACAAAAGCAAGTAAACTATCTATTCCCGAAGGATTTCTGGTGGGGGTCCTCCTCTTCGGCAACTCAGATGGAGGGTGCTGCCAATGTGGATGGGAAAGGGCAGAATATTTGGGATTACTGGTATGAGCAGGAACCGAACCGTTTCCATAACGGTATCGGTCCTGCCGATACCTCGGGTTTCTACTACCGTTACAAGGAAGACATTGCCCTGATGAAAGAAGTGGGCCATAATTCATTCCGATTTTCGATTTCCTGGTCCAGGCTGATCCCGGGAGGCACAGGAGATGTCAATGAAAAAGCGGCAGCATTTTATCAGGATGTGATCGATGAATTATTGGATAAGGATATCGAGCCATTTGTGAACCTTTTCCATTTCGATATGCCGATGGCGCTGCAGGAAAAAGGCGGCTGGGAAAGCAGGGAAGTAGTCGAGGCGTATACGGATTATGCGGCAGTATGCTTCCGGCTGTTCGGCGATAAGGTGAAAAGGTGGTTTACGCATAATGAGCCTATCGTGCCGGTGGAAGGCGGTTATCTTTATGATTTTCACTATCCGAATGTCGTGGATTTCCGCCGGGCGGTGCAAGTGGCCTATCATACTCAGCTATCAAGCGCACTTGCCATCCAGAAGTACCGGGAACAAGGGCAGGACGGAGAAATCGGGATCATCCTGAACCTGACGCCTTCCTATCCAAGGAGCAGCAATCCAGCTGATCTGAAAGCTTCCCGGATAGCGGATGCTTTCTTCAATCGCTCCTTCCTGGATCCATCTGTCAGGGGAGAGTTTCCGCAGGAGCTGGTGGATATACTTCGTGAGGAAGGGTATCTGCCGGTCTATACGGAGGCGGATTTGGAAGTGATCAGGGAAAATACAGTCGATTTGCTCGGTGTGAACTACTATCAGCCGCGGCGTGTGAAAGCGAAAGAGTATGCGGTCCATCCGGATGCCCCGTTCATGCCGGACAGATTCTTCGACTCGTATGAGATGCCGGGCCGGAAGATGAATGTGCATCGCGGCTGGGAAATCTATGAAAAGGGAATCTATGATATCCTGATCAACTTGCGTGATAACTATGGTAATATACCATGTTTCATTTCGGAAAATGGCATGGGTGTAGAAGGAGAAGAGAAGTTCCGGGATGCAGATGGCATCATCCAGGACGATTACCGGATCGACTTCATCAAAGGTCATCTGCGCTGGGTGCATCAAGCCCTGAATGAGGGTGCACAGGTGAAGGGGTATCATTTATGGACGTTCATGGATAATTGGTCGTGGACGAATGCTTATAAGAATCGGTATGGATTCGTCTCGGTCAATCTGGATAAGGACGGGGAGCGTTCCATCAAGAAAAGCGGCAAATGGATGAAGCAAGTCGCAGAGCAAAACGGATTCTAAGATTGCGGCGGCCTATATGGCCGTCCTTTTCATTGGGCGATTGCCGCATTTCCAGTATTTTGATAAGCTAACAGCAAGCAGATCGGCAGCAGAGGAGGAGCACTATGAAATATCAAGTGATATCAGAAGAAATCAGACATCGTATCGAATCAGGATTCTATCCTCTGGATCAGCCGTTACCGGATGAGCACAGCCTTGTAGAAGAGTTTTCCTGCAGCAGGATGACAATCAAACGCGCACTTGATGTACTTGCATCGGAAGGAATCATTTTCCGAAAGCGCGGGCACGGCACCTTCATCGTGCAATCTTCCTTCCAATCGGACTATATTCATGTCGGGACGAATGAAACGCTTGGTTTCACTAGCTTGATGAAGGATAAGCAAGTCACTTCGAAGCTGATCTTATTCGACATGATTGCCCCTGCACCCGAAGTGGCATCGTATTTGGCCATCTCGGAGGATACCCCTGTGTACCATCATATCCGTGTACGCTGTGTCGATGAAAATCCGCATGTCATCGAGGAAACCTTTATGCCGACCCCCCTGATTCCGGGTATCACGCCGGCAGTCCTGCATGGCTCGGTATATGCTTATATGCAGAATGAGCTTGGATTGAAAATAGCAGGTTCGCGCCGGCGGATCAGAGCGGAGCAGGCAACGGCAAGGGACCGGGAAGAGCTGGGCCTGGCCGAGAATGAACCTGTGCTTGTGATCGAGCAGGTTGCTTATCTCAATACCGGCATCGCCTTCGAATACTCTTTTGCAAGACACCGGTTCGACAAGTTCGAAATCACCACTGTGAATATCAACGGCAAGTGACCCGTCAGCTTCTGGCGGGTCATATTTTTGTTGCGGCGATGGCGTTTCTTACCTTTTCCACGGAGGCCTGTGCTTTGTCTTTCTGACGCATGATCACTGTCACGTAAAGGGCATCGATGATACTAAGCTGGGCAATCCGTGATGCGAGCGCTTCGGAGCGGTATTCGGTCTCCTCCGAGCTGGTATGCAGTGCAACATCTACTTGCTGGCCGATCGGGGATTTTGGGAAACCGGTGATGGCGATCGTCCGGGCCCCTGTTTTCTTGATGGTCTGAAGCAGCTGATAAGCATCCTTGCTTGCACCGGAGTGGGAGAAGATGAAAGCGACATCCTGTCCGGTCAGCTGGGAAGCAGACATGAGCTGCAAATGGGCATCAGGGAACGCGAATGCAGGCACGCCGGATCGGACAAACTTATGATACGCATCCATTGCGACCATATTGGATCCCCCGAAGCCATAGAATTCCGCCCTTCTTGCGCCAAGCAGCAAAGCAGCTGCCCGTTCAAGCTCGGTATCGTCAAGTACCTGCAAAGTATTCTCCAATGTACGGATATTTGACTGAAAAATTTTTTCGGCAACGATCTTCGCCGTGTCCTGCTCACTGACGTCCTCATGCAGCATTTTGTTCGGGGCGATGATTTCTGGTGCCAATGCAATCTTCAGTGCCTGGAAACCCTTGTAGCCGATCCGCTTGCAAAAGCGGGAAACGGTGGCATCTGCTACATCCAGCTGGTCGGCAACCTGACTGATTGTCTGATGGACAATCTTTTCCGGATGCTCCAATATGAAATCGGCAATTTTTTTCTCTTTATCACTCAGTCTTGGATAGTGGGATCGAATCCCCGCCAAACCTTGCTTTACCAAGAAAATCAGCTCGCTTTCGTCCTTAATGTCATCAAAAGTATAGCATAAATTCATTGAAAGCGGTTGCTATATGAAAATTATTTTCGTATTATGGTATCATAAATTGAAAATTATTTTGAAGGAGTTCATTTATCATGCATATTGGATTAATCGGTCTTGGCAAAATGGGTTTCAATCTTGGTCTGAATCTATTGGATAATAACTTTGATGTCGTTGCTTTCGATGTAAATGAAGAGGCACGAGCTAAATTTGCAGAAACAAAAGGATCGGCTGCCGATTCTTTGAAAGAATTGGTTGAGCAGCTTCCAAGCCCTAAAATCATTTGGTCGATGGTACCGGCTGGTGAGGTCACGGATAAAGTCCTGGAAGAATTGAAGGGGTATCTATCTGCAGGGGATATCTTGATGGACGGCGGTAACTCCAATTACAAGCAATCTGTCGAACGGGCAAAAGCCTTTGCAGAAACAGGCGTTCATTTCTTCGATGTCGGTACGAGCGGCGGAACGGATGGAGCACGTCATGGTGTCTGCACGATGATCGGCGGCGATGCAGAAGTGTTCAAGACCATCGAACCGATTTTCCAGGCAATCAGTGTCGAAAATGGCTATCATTATGCTGGTAAAAGCGGCAGCGGCCATTTCCTGAAAATGGTCCATAACGGTATCGAGTACGGCATGATGCAGGCGATTGCGGAAGGCTTCGAAGTCTTGGAGAAAAGTGATTATGACTTTGATTATGAGCAAGTGGCGAAAATGTGGAACAATGGCTCCGTTGTCCGTTCCTGGCTGATGGAACTGGTGGAATCCGCATTCAGCAAGGATCCGAAGCTTGATGCCATCCGCGGTGTCATGCACTCCTCCGGTGAAGGCAAATGGACAGTCGAGACTGCATTGGAGCTGCAAGCAGCTACACCAGTCATCGCCATGTCGCTGATGATGCGCTACCGTTCCTTGGACGAAGATACTTTCTCTGGAAAAGTGGTCGCAGCTTTGCGAAATGAATTCGGCGGACATGCAGTAGTGAAACGCTAACGACAAAAGGGAGGGGAAGATGTTGGCAGCTTCCTATATGATCGGTGTGGACATGGGCACGACCAGTACAAAGGCCGTGCTGTTCACGACAACAGGCGAGGTGATTGCAAAGGAAGGGATCGAATATCCTTTGCATTCACCGACAGCAGAAACAGCAGAACAAGATCCGGAAGTGATTTTCCAAGCTGTCATCGCGACAATCCGGGATACGATCCGGGTCAGCAGAGTGGATCCAGCGGCGATTCGCTGTATTTCATTCAGCTCTGCGATGCATAGTGTGATTGCAGTGGATGCGGCTGATGAACCATTGACCGCGTGCATCACCTGGGCGGATAATCGAGCGACGAAGTGGACGGAGAAAATCAAGGAAGAAACGGCCAGCCATAGCATTTACTTACGTACTGGCACACCGATTCATCCGATGGCTCCATTATCCAAATTGCGCTGGCTCAAGGAAGAGCATCCAGCCATTTTCGAAAAAGCGGCCAAATTCATCTCCATTAAAGAATACGTTTTCTTCAAATTGTTCGGCAGCTATAAGGTTGATTATTCCATTGCATCGGCGACTGGGATGTTCAATCTGGAGGAGCTTGCTTGGGATAAAGAAGCACTTCAAGTTGCAGGGGTTACGGAGGATAAATTATCCGAGCCTGTTTCGACAACCTATCAATTCGTCGGTTTGACAGAGCAGATGGCGGATAAGCTGGGGGTGCTGCAGCAGACGCCGTTCATCATCGGTGCTAGCGACGGTGTCCTTTCGAATCTTGGAGTCGGTGCAGTGGATGAAGGAGTCGTTGCTGTCACAATCGGGACAAGCGGCGCCATCCGTGCGGTGACGGATCGCCCGACAACTGATCCGAAGGGCCGTATTTTCTGTTACGCATTGACGGAGGATCATTGGGTGATCGGCGGGCCGGTGAATAATGGCGGTGTCATCCTCCGCTGGGTCCGTGATGAGCTGGGCGCGGCCGAAACGGAAACTGCAGCAAGGCTTGGCATCGATCCATACGAAGTGCTCACCAAGATCGCTTCCCAAGTGAAACCGGGATCGGATGGGTTATTATTCCATCCATACTTGGCAGGGGAGAGGGCGCCCCTTTGGGATGCCAATGCACGGGGATCCTTCTTCGGCCTGGGCTTGCATCATAAGAAGGAGCATATGATCCGGGCTGCGCTGGAGGGTGTGCTGTTCAATCTGTATTCCGTCCTGCTTGCTCTGACGGAATTAACAGGTAAGCCGAAGCGAATCCAGGCTACCGGCGGATTTGCCCGTTCTGCAGTATGGAGGCAGATGATGGCCGATATTTTCGATCAGGAGGTCCATATCCCGGAAAGCTATGAAAGCTCCTGCCTCGGGGCGGCTGTCCTTGGTTTATACAGTTTAGGGGATATCGATTCCTTTGATGTGGTCAATGATATGATCGGCAGGACGCATCACCATACTCCGGACCCGGAATGTGTCGAAGTATATCAGGAACTGATGAGCATCTATATCCAGCTATCCAGAAGCTTCCAAACGGAATATGAACGAATTGCTGATTTTCAGCGGAGGATGCTGCACTAAAGCAGCTTTCCTCACCTACAGGTTTGAAAGCGCTTAAAAAGAGAGAAGGGGAGAAATCGAGAGATGGAAATCTATCTTTTACTCATGACATTGTTATCCATCGTGATCGTGGTCATCGGCGTGACATTGTTCAAATGGCATGCTTTTATCAGCTTGACGGTTGCTAGTCTTTTCCTGGCCATCACGGCAGGTCTGTCGTTCGATGAGATTGTAGGAGCCTATGAAACCGGGGTCGGCGGAGTGCTCGGCCATCTGGTTGGTATCCTGGCACTCGGGACCATCCTTGGGAAGATGATGGCGGATTCCGGTGCCGGCAATCAGGTGGCGGACTTCTTCGTAGATAAGTTCGGACCGAAAAGATTGCCTTGGGCCATGTTCATATCTGGTTTTATCATCGGGATTCCTGTCTTTTTCGAGGTCGGTATCCTGATCGTGCTTCCGCTGGTGATCAGTATCTATAAAACTACGAAGCAGAACATTTTGTTGATCGCACTGCCGGTGATCGCTGGCCTTTCCATCGTACACGGCCTCGTGCCGCCGCATCCGGGTGCACTTGCAGCGATCAGCATCTTCGGGGCGGATATGGGTACGGTATTATTATACTCCCTCATCATTGCCATTCCAGCAGGTATTCTCGGCGGCCCGGTATTTGCCAAATGGGTGCAGAAGCGTGTCGTGCCGGAAGGAGAACCGAATTTGATCAAAGTCAGCCAGCCCGAAAGCAAGCCGGGCACTGGCGTCAGCTTTTTTGTCATCCTGCTGCCGGTCTTATTGATGATCCTGTCAGCAGTAGGACCGTACTTGCCGCTTCCTGGCCTGGCTGAAAAACTGCTGATGTTCATCGGCAGCCCATTGGTGGCGTTATTGATCGCCGTTTTTGCGGCGTATTACTTCCTTGGTTTCAGGGAAGGCATGGACCGGGAGCGCTTGAAGAAAATGACGGAGGAATGCATCCTGCCTGTCGGTTCCATCATCCTGATCATCGGAGCAGGCGGAGGATTCAAGCAGGTGCTCATCGACAGCGGTGTCGGGGACACAATCGCGCATATGTCCGAGCATTTATCCCTTTCTCCGATCGTGCTGGCATTCCTTGTTGCCGGCCTGATCCGAATTGCGACAGGCTCCGCAACGGTCGCGCTGACTACTTCAGCCGGGATTGTTTCTCCCATCATCGAGCACGTGTCAGGTGTGAATCTGGAGCTGCTTGTCATTGCAACCGGCGCGGGATCGCTCATGTTCTCCCATGTCAATGACGCGGGATTCTGGATGGTCAAGGAATATCTTGGTCTGACAGTCAAGGAAACATTCCGTACTTGGACAGTGCTGGAGACGATACTTTCCTTCGTCGCGTTCGCAGGCGTATTGGTCATGGATATATTTGTTTAAATGATGAAGCAGGGAAAGCCAAAACATGGTTTTTCCTTCTTTTTCCATACTGTGATTAAATTTTTGCTTATCGAGGCTGGAAGCATTATGATAGCATCATGTGTGTTTTCCAAACCGGAAAACCTTGTGCAACTTCAGTGTGGATGGTGAAATAGGCAATGAAACGTTTATATTTTCTCACAGCCATTCCCTTCATCGGGATGCTGGGATTCCTCCCGTTCGCAAACAGAGTGGAACCATTTGTACTTTCCATGCCATTTGTCATGTTTTGGGTGGTCCTGTGGACTGTGCTATCATCAGTCATTTTGGTCATCATGTATAAACTGGATCCGCGGAATGAAGAGGATGGGGAAAAATGAATATCGCACTTATCATTATTTTGGGATTTTTACTTTTAGCAGTCTTTTTAGGAATCAGGGCAACAAGAGGAAAAGATATGAATCTCGAGCAATGGACAGTAGGCGGTCGCGGCTTCAGCGGCATTTTCGTTTTCCTCCTGATGGCCGGTGAAATCTACACGACATTTTCCTTCCTGGGCGGAAGCGGCTGGGCTTATGGCAAAGGCGCGCCTGCCTTGTATGTGCTTATGTATATAGGTTTGTCATACGTCATGTCTTATTGGCTTTTGCCGGTCATCTGGCGATATGCGAAAGAAAAAAGACTTGTGTCACAATCCGATTTCTTCGTCAGCAAGTTCGACAGTCCTTATTTAGGTGTGCTGGTGGCCTTGGTGGGAGTGATCGGAATGATACCTGTCATCATCGTGCAGCTCAAAGGCTTGGGCATCATTGTTTCGGAGGCGTCATACGGCGCCATCTCCATGCAGGCAGCCGTATGGATAGGCGCAATCAGTCTGACGATCTATGTGATGCTTTCCGGAGTGCATGGATCGGCATGGACAGCAGCAATCAAGGATATTGTCATGGTGGTTGTCATCTGTTTCCTTGGTATATATCTGCCTTTGCATTATTATGGGGGCTATCAGCCGATGTTTGAGGCGGTTCATGCTGCGGACCCTGACTTTTTGAAGTTCCCGGATGAAGGCTACAGTATGACATGGGTCATCTCCACGGTCTTGCTGCTCGTCCTCGGCTTCTATATGTGGCCGCAAGTGTTCAGTTCCACATATACGGCGAAAAGCGAAAAGGTTTTTCGGAAGAATGCCATCATCAGCCCGCTTTATACGCTGATGTTATTATTCGTATTCTTTGTCGGAACAGCAGCAATTTTGACAGTGCCGGGACTAGAAGGGGAAGATGTGGACCTTGCCTTGCTGCGGCTCTCCTTGGAGACATTCGATCCTTGGGTGATAGGCATCATCGGCGGTGCCGGTCTACTGACAGCATTGGTACCGGGTTCTTTGCTGATGATGAATACGGCAACCTTGCTTGCCAAGAATATTTACCATGTGGCTGCTCCTCGAACGACGGATAGGGCAATCGGGAGACTGGCGAGACTGCTGGTGCCAGTCGTTGCCTTGGTGGCTGTCTATTTTACGCTGCACGGAGGAGAAACCTTATCGAATATCATTTTGATGGGCTATAGCTTGATGACACAGCTGGCCCCATCATTATTCTGCAGCTTGTCCAAACGGAATTTCATCAACAAGTATGGAGCGGCAGCGGGCATCCTTGCCGGTTTGGCCACCGTCGCTTATATCACAACGAGCCAAAAGACATTGCTTGACCTGATTCCATCCTTGCCGCATGAATGGAATGACCTGAATACAGGCATCATTGCTTTGGCAGTGAACTGTGTGGTGATGGTCATCATGAGCTTGGTGACACGGAGATACAAACAAGGCACGGTGTAATTAAATCACTAGGGCTATCCTGGTTATCATGATAGAACTACCTAATAGTAAAAGAGAAAACGAAGCTCCGGCTGCCAGATGCCGGAGCTTCGTTTCTGTATATCTGCCAAGCTGCGATGATGTACTATATCAAAGCGGCTGCTTCGTTTAATAGAATCCGATGCTTCCGATATCAGTGTCCGATCTTTTTTTATAGTCATTTCGCTTCCTCCTTTATGGTAAGAAAAAGCCTGCAGTCACAACTGCAGGCTTTTCTGTGTTCATTTATTTCTTGGCTGCTTTTTTCGCCTGTTTCCTTTCCTTGCGGCGCTGACGTTCAGCTTTATGATGCTCTTGCAGGCTGAAGCGTGTCGTTGCTTCGTACACGATCGGTACGACAACGAGTGTCAGCAAGGTGGAACTGATGAGACCGCCCATTACGGTGATTCCGAGTCCTTTGGAAATCAAGAGCGATCCGCCGCCTTCGAAGCCGAAGGCAAGTGGTGCAAGGGCACCGATTGTGGCAATTGCTGTCATCAAGATCGGACGAAGTCGGGTCGTACCGGCTTCAAGAATCGCTTCCCGGGTCGGGATGCCTTCTTTTTCCTTATGGATGATGCGGTCAACCAGAACGATTGCATTCGTCACAACGATACCGATCAGCATCAGCACCCCGATCAGGGAAGAAACGCTGATTGTCTCGCCGCCTATGAATAACCCTACCAGCGCACCGATGACTGTGAACGGCAAGGAGAAGAGGATGGCGAATGGTGCCAAGGCCCCGCCGAATGTCAAGACCAGTACGAAGTAAACGATCGCGATTGCTGCAATGATGGCAAGGCCAAGCTGGCTGAACGATTCATTGATCTGTTCGGATACCCCGCCTTGATCGATGCTGACACCGTCAGGCAGATCAAGCTTATCGATTTCCTCTTGCAAGCCGGCAGTGGCAGTTGCGATATCATCGCTTGTAATATCGGCGGATACCGAACCATAAAGCTTTTCATCACGGCGCTGCAATGTATTCGGGGACTGGCCGTCTTCGATCTCGGCAATCTCATTCAATGGCACTTCTGTTCCGAGTGCTGTCTGGATCGTCGTGTTTTCCAGATCCTCTTTATCCTCGAAGGATTCGTCCGCTACTTGTACGTAGACATCCAATGCTTTGCCATCATCATTCTGAATGGTGGCAATGGATGGCTGGCTGCCTATGTTGGAAAGCTGGGCTGTCACTTGGGCTGCTGTCAGGCCGAGTGCTGCCAGTTCTTCCTGATTGGCTACGATTGTATATTTATCATATTGCTCAGAAACATCGGAATCCACATTGGTGAAGTTGCCATCTTTTTCGATCAGATCCATGACCTGCTGAGATGCAGTTTGGATATCCTCCACATTATCACCGTAGATGTAATATTGCGCTGTATTGCTGCTTGTGCCGGTCATATCGATCGATCCCCACTCGCCTTGGTCCGTCATGGCTTGCAGGTCATCTACGACTGCTTCTGTTTCGCTTTGGATATCCTCGAAATCATCGGCATAGCCCAAGTAGAAGAGGGCGGAATCACCGGATGTTCCCGAGAGCGGATTACCGCCGCTGCTGATCGTGTATTGCAAGGTTTCGACGCCTTTGCGGTCAAGTAGCATATCCTCGGCTTCAGAGGCGATTTCCTGAATGTCCTCGCGTGTCTGGCCAGGTTCAGGAGAATAAGAAGCGACTACCATATTCTCGCCGGTGCTAGGAATGAAGCTGACACCGATCGAAGGAACAAGGAACAAGCTTCCGATGAGCAGGACAACGGCAATGACGAATGTGATGATCTTATGCGACAAGCTCCAATTCAGGATGCGCTTGTAGAAATTCGCCAATCTGCTCGGTTTTTCTTCTTTGTGTACATAATTTTTGGCTTCCTCTTCGCTCGTGCCGCGATCCAATCGTTTGCGGAAGAGCGTGTGTGCCACCATCGGCACTACGGTGACTGCAACCAGCAAGGATGCCAGCAGGGCGAATACTACTGCCAATGCGAATGGCAGGAACAATTCCCCGATTTGGCCCTCGACCAATCCGAGCGGCAGGAATACTGCCACTGTCACGACAGTGGAGGATAGGATCGGGATGAACATCTCACGCGTTGCATCGATGATCAATTCTTTTCCGCGCAGTTTCTCATCTGCCAGGGACATACGGCGGTAAATATTTTCCACGACGACAATCGAGTCATCGATCACCCGGCCGATGGCAACAGTGATGGCACCCAATGTCATGATGTTCAAGCTGATATCCATTTCGTAAAGGAAAATCAAGCCAATCAAAATCGATAATGGAATCGAGATGATGGAAATGATCGTAGAACGGATATTTCGCAGGAACAAGAGGATGATGATCACGGCGAAAATAGCACCGAAGAGCGCTTTGTTCACCATTGTATGGACAGAATCCTCGATCGGCTGACCTTGGTCCATCGTCGAAGTGATGGTCATACCATCGTGATCTTCTTCAAATTGCTTGATCTCATCTTTGACTGCATTGACGACTTCCACGGTGTTGGCACTTGGATCCTTCGTGATGTCTATCCCGATGGAATCCTGGCCATTCGTACGGGAAATCGACTCTACTTCACCGACTACTTCCACTTCAGCCACATCCTGCAGCTGGATGGTCGGAAGTTCAGTCGGAGCCTGTGCTGCTTGTGCCGCTTGAGCTGCAGCATCAGCTTGAGCACCTGCAGCGGCCTCCTGGCTTTGTGCCTGCTGTGCACCGGCACCGCCGGTGAGCGGGATTTCCAAGTTGCGCAGATCATCGATGGTTACAATGTTGCCATCCACTGCAACGTTTTTCTCGCTGTTGCCGAATTGGTATAAGCCGAGCGGATAAGCATCGCTGCTATTCTGAATGACTTGACTTACAGTATCCTGTGTCAGACCGTTCTCGGCCAGTGCATCTTCATCATAGGTGATCTGTACTTCCTGCATTTGCTGCCCGGAGACACCGACATTAGCGACACCTTCTATTCCTTCCAATGCTGGCTGGAGGTCGTTTTCGACAGTCTGTGTCAATTCTTCGATCGACTGCTCGCTGTTAGAAGCACTCAATGTGATGACCGGGAAAGAATTCAAATTAATCTGTGATGCTTCCGGTTCTTCTGCATCATCCGGAAGCTGAACATTTTCAAGGGCTTCCTTTACTTCTGTTTCTGCTTCGTCCAAATCCTTGGAATAGGCGTATTCCAATTGGATCGTAGAAGCATTCTGCATGGATGTCGAGCTTACATTCTCCACGCCATCCAAGCTCTGTACCGCCTGTTCGAGCGGTTCTGTAACATTCTCCATTACTTCCTCTGGCGGTGCGCCAGGATATGTAGTCGTTACGGTAAGCACTGGTACGCTGATATCAGGAAGTGTTTCCAGCTTCATATTCGTACCGGCATATATGCCGGTTGCGACAACCATGATGGTCAGCAACCATACGGCAACCTTATTTTTTAACGAAAAGTTGATAAACTTTCTCACGGTCCAGCTCCTTTATCCTTCATTTGACCAACTGGTCATTATTCCTCTATACTATAGGGAAGCCCATCGTAATGCAACAATTATATCAGGGGTATAAGGAAGTTTGATAGGGTAAATACGGCGTTTATAAAAGAATTCATAAATTATTCACAGTCTCTTAACACATCCATGACCGACCGGTCAGTCGAAAGGGAAGGCAATATGCAGGAGAAAAAAATCACCATCATTGAACGGGCAACCGAGATCATTGCCAAAAAAGGCTACCATGCTGCCAGCATCCAGGAAATTGCAGAAGCAAGCAAACTCTCCAAAGGAGCATTCTATCTTTATTTCAAATCGAAGGATGAACTGATGGAGGAAATCCTCCGCTATCATATCCGTCTGATAACGGAGGAGATCGAAAAAGTCGACCAGCTGGAATTGGACAGCCGGGAGAAAGCGAAGCTGCGTCTGGCAACCATGATGCGCGAGCTCGTCAAACGCAGGAATTTCATCCTCATGAGGCGCCATGATATTGATTCCGATATTGGAAAAGAGGTGGAACTGTTCTTCCTGGAGGAGATGGAGAGGCGAAGGCGTAAAACGGAGCTTGACTTGCTGGAGGTATATGGACAGGGGAGCAAGCCTTACTTAAAGGATCTGCGAATGCTGCAGGAGGGGATCCTTTTCCAGATCATCGGTGACATGCTTATTCATGGACTGATCCTTGATCTGGATAAAACAGCAGCCTATATTCTCGATCGAATGGATGATATGGTGGAGGGCCTCTTGAAGCGGAAGTCCGAGCCGCTTGTCACAGAAACGACTCCGGTCTCAGGTTCCATTTTCGAGAAGGAGTTGAAGGAGAGGGAAGTCAAACAAGTCCTGGAGCGGATGCAAGTCGTCATCCTTACGCTGGATGCTCGTGAGCAGGATGTGGAAGAGCTGCAAGGTGCCATCGAATTGATCCAGGAAGAGATACAGAAAAAAGAGCCCAAAAAACTGCTCATCCAAGGATTGGCTGCCAATCTGAAAGGCATACCGGAGCTGGATGACTTGCGCCGGGAACTGGCGGGGCTCTTGGATATAAAAGTCCTGTAAAGGAGGGCTGGCTGCAGGAATGCATGCCGGCTTTTTGTATGCTTAAATAAGTTTCCGTTAAGATGCGGAAAAATAATAGCAGGAAATGAAAACGTTTTCATAGTATATTGAAAGCAAGAACCGAAGGGGGTAGAAAAAATGAATATCTTACTTGTATGTGCTGCTGGAATGTCTACTAGTCTGCTTGTCTCCAAAATGCAGAAGGAAGCAGAAGCCGAATCCAAGAACTATCGCATCCAAGCGGTATCAGCCGATCAGGCGAAAAAACATATAGAACAAGCAGATGTATTATTGCTTGGTCCGCAAGTGCGCTACATGCTGCCGCAAATGAAGAAACTGGGTGAGGAGCGCGGTATACCGGTGGATGTGATAAATACTGTCGATTATGGTACAGGGAATGGCAAGAATGTGCTTCATCATGCTGAATCGCTATTTGCGAAGAAGGGGTGAGGCGTATGGGGCGATTCAATGATTTTCTGGAGATGAAGGTGATGCCGTTTGCTGGGAAGGTTGCAGCACAGCGGCATTTAGTGGCACTGCGAGATGGTATCATCCTGACGATGCCTTTGATCATTGTCGGATCATTATTCCTCATCCTCGCCAATCTGCCGATTCCGGGCTACGCTGATTTCATGGCTGGTATTTTCGGAGAGTCGTGGAGTGTGAAGCTGCAGTACCCCGTCAACGTGACGTTCGATGTCATGGCCATCTTCGCTTGCTTCGGTATCGCGTACCGGCTGGCGCAAGCTTATGAAGCAGATGGCGTGGACCCGCTGTCCTCTGGTGCGATTGCACTTGCGGCATTCTTGCTTGCGACACCATACAGCCCCTTCGAAGTCGATGGCACAGCTGCGAATTTCGTGCCTGTATCCTTGCTTGGGAGCGGCGGCTTATTCGTCGGAATGATCGTGGCGATGTTTGCAACCGAAGTGTATCGGTTCATTGTCAAACGGAATATCGTCATCCGTATGCCGGATGGAGTCCCGCCTGCTGTAGCGAAGTCTTTCATTGCACTTATTCCGGGTTTTGCTGTCATCATCCTTGTCTGGCTCATCCGTTTGCTGGTCGAAGCGACACCTTTCGGGGATATCCATAATTTGATCTCGACTATCATCGGATCACCTCTGACACTTGTCGGCTCTTCCTTCATCGGCAGTTTCCTAGCGGAGCTGATGATTGTCCTGCTGTGGGTCTGCGGCCTGCATGGTGCGAATATCGTAGGGGGTATCATGACTCCGATCTGGCTGAAAGCAACCGGGGAGAACGCTGCTGCGTTCGCGGCCGGTCAGGAGCTGCCGCATATTTTTACACAGCAGTTTTTCGAAGTATTCATCCATGTCGGCGGATCAGGTGCTACGCTGGGGCTTGTTCTCATCATGATATGGCGGGCAAAGCTGAAGCAGAATAAGCAGCTGAGCAGGCTGGCGACAGGTCCGGCGATTTTCAATATCAACGAACCGATCGTCTTTGGTCTGCCGATTGTATTGAATCCCTTGATGATCATCCCATTCATCACTGTCCCGCTTGTCATGGTCATCACGACTTATATCGGGATGAGTACAGGATTGGTGGCAAAACCTGCTGGGATCGTCGTTCCGTGGACGATGCCTCCGATCATTTCAGGATACTTGGCAACTGGAGGGAAAATCTCCGGTGCTGTGATGCAGCTGATCAACTTGGTGATTGCCATGGTGATCTATTATCCATTTTTCCGTATCCTGGAAAAGAACCAGCTGAAGGAAGAGGAAGCAAGGCAGCGTGAATTGGCAGCATCCGAGGATGGAACAGATCCGATCAGCAGCTGATAAGGAGGAACGTGATGAATATAGAAGAGAAAGCATTTCAGTTGATACTGCACGGCGGTGATGGCCGCAGCCATGCAATGGAAGCGATGGCGCTTGCCAGGCAGCATGCATTCGAGGAAGCAAAGGCGAAGATACAGGCCAGCAAGGCCGCGATCAATCAGGCACATCATATCCAGACGGAACTGATCACAGCCGAGGCGGGCGGCGAACAATCGACTGTGAGCCTGTTGATGGTGCATGCGCAGGATCATTTAATGAATGCCATGACGGTGCGGGAATTAGCAGAAGAAATCATTTATTTGCAGGAGGAGCTGGCGAAACAATCAGCAGCCCGGGGGTCAGCTTAAAGCACAGGCGGTCATTTGATCGCCTTTTTGGCATAGGTATGTAGGATAAGGGGTGGAACTGTATGCTGCAACCGAGGCTCTTGGAATTATTGACTTTCCTATCATCTGAACCACATACGGTGACGGCGGAAGAGCTGGCAAGGAGACTGGCTGTATCGGAGCGGACGATTCGGTCGGACATGAAGCTTTTGCAGCAGGAATTGCCGGGGGAATATGCAAAGATCGAATCGATCAGGGGACAGGGGTATCGGCTGATCGTCGCGGAAGAAAAGCTTTTTCAGTCGTATTTGCAAGAAGCTATCAGAGCGAAGCAGGAACGGCTGTATACGAGGGTGGAGACACCTGAAGAAAGAGTGAACCATCTTCTGCAGCTGCTGCTCTTATCCAATGGGTTCCTTAAAATGGAAGACTTGGCGCGGGCTTGTTTTGTCAGCTTTCCGACAGTGCAGAATGATCTGAAGCAAGTGAGGCAGCTTCTGCAGCAATCGGGGCTGGACCTGGAGAAAAGACCGAAGCATGGCATTCGGATTGCGGGAACGGAGACGGAGAAACGGTATTTTCTGTCGGCATTCTTTTCGAAGCAGACGGGTTGGCAGAAAGCGTATGGTTTGCCAGAAGCCATCATCTCCGAAGCCGAGATACATCAAGTGCATGATATTGTACATCGGTTTGTGACGGAGAATCAGATGGTGCTCTCGGATGTGGCAGTACAGAACCTGGTTACCCATATTGCGATTGCCTGCAGGCGGATCAAGGATGGTCAATATGTCGAGCTCGCTCCTGATGCGATGCAGGAAATCATCCAGCAGCAAGCATTCCGGGGGGCAGCCCAGCTGACCGCCATGCTGGAAGCGGAGCTCCATCTGTTTTTCCCGCAAGTGGAGGTGGCTTATATGACCATTCATCTGATGGGGACCGAGTATGCTGCAGCGGGAAAATTGGAAGGGCAGCTTGGAATGCCGGATTTGGCAGAGGCAATCGTGGCGGAGATTTACGAAAAGACAGGGATGGACTTACGGGAAGATCAGGAATTGCTGAAAGGATTGAGCATCCATCTGAAGCCGGCCGTCCATCGGCATTTGTATGGCATGAATGTACGAAATCCGCTGCTTGAGGACATCAAAAGGCATTATCCGCTTGCATTCGAAGCTGCTATCATCGGCTCTTGCGCAGTGGAAAAGGAAATCGGCATTCAGCTTGCAGAAGAGGAAATCGGTTATCTGGCTCTGCATATCGGGGCAGCCCTGGAAAGAAGCAGACAAAAAGGAAAGAAAATCAGATGTCTGCTGGTCTGTGCCTCCGGGATAGGCAGTGCTCAATTGCTCCGTTATAAACTGCAATCCCTTTTTTCGGATAAGCTCGACATCATCGATACAATCGAATATTACCGCCTGCTTAGGAAAAAGGAATGGGAAGCCGATTTGATCATCAGTACGATACCGATCGAAGCGGAGACCATATCCATTCCTGTGATACATGTCCCGGTCATCTTGGATAAGGAGGCGATTGCAAAGCTGGAGGCGTTCCTGCATTTCGGTAAGGAGATTCGTTACATCAGGCCAGCCTATGTGTTCCTGCAGCAGGAATTGGAGCGTAAAGAAGAGGTGCTGACCTTTTTGACCGATGTGCTGAAATCTGAGGGGAAGGTGGGGGAGGAGTTCCTCAAGGCGGTGTATGAAAGGGAATCCATGGCGCCGACCTGCTTTGGGAATTTGGTGGCTGTGCCTCATCCGCTGGAAGCGAGCGTGGAAGAAACGCTATGGGTCATCTGTACCTTGAAAAAACCTATCGATTGGTCTGGTAAGCAAGTCAGATTCATTTGCCTATTATGTATGGAAAAAGAGAGTGACGAGGATTTTACCGATATGTATCAGCAGCTTGTCCGCATCATCGAACACCCGGCACATGTCCAAAAGCTATTAGAGGCGCATTCCTATGATGAATTCCATAAAGCGCTGATCTCGATATGAAAAACAGCTGCCTCGGGTTGGCAGCTGTTTTTAGTTCGTGGAAGGCTCGATTTGTCCGCTCTGACGGGCCAGCTTCATATTCGCGCGTTTTGCCATTTTATAGGCATCGTAAATATTATAGATCCAAAAAATGAAATATGTGAACAGACCGACTACGAACCACATCAGGAACAAATTGATCAAGTTGACCAGGATAAAGAGCGTCCCCTTCAGATTCTGCCGATTATAGAACTGACCCAAGCCAGTGAATAGAAAGCTCAATAGTGCCGCAACCAGCGGTGTTCTCTTGAATTCCATTTTGTCACCTCATCTGTTTCATACTGTACCAGTTTTCGCCATTGTATACAAATCAGAGAAGTGATTCTTTTTTGTTGTATAATGAAACCCTTTTCATAGAATGGACGTAAGGATATAATTATAAGAAAAAGCGAGGCGAGTCGAGATGGATGAACAGCTGCAAGTGAAAGAGACGATCCTGCAATTGGAGAAATCGTTGCTTGAGGATGAGACAAGATCTTCGATGGACACTGTCGGCAATCTGCTTACAGAGGACTTCCTGGAACATGGAACATCCGGGCGATCATTCAGCAAAGCTGATATCATTGCGAATGGATTGGAGACAGTCGATTTGGATATCAGGGACTTCGATGTACGAATTCTGTCGGAGGACACGGTCCTGGCTACATTTAGGACATGTGATGAAGCATCAGGCCAACAACAGCTGCGAAGCTCCATCTGGCGCTATCAGCCAGGCGGCTGGCGGCTGCTTTTCCATCAAGGCACTCCGGTTGAAAGATAAAAAAAGGCGGCTGCATCAAGCAGACCGCCTTTTTGTATGGATCATTTTAGCTTTCCGGCCCGGATGTCATCTGTCATGCCTGGATAAGGCGCTTCTGACACAATGCGCTCATTATTCGCACCAGCATTATGCAGGTAGGTGATATCCGCAAATTCCGGAACTACATATTTCGGATACGTTTCATATTTCTCGCGGGATTCATGCATCAAATCAATATGATCATTTTGATAGCAGACTGTGATTTCCGGATGTTCGTGCACCCATTTCGGGAAGAAAATGATTCCATGCATCCTTTTTTCCTTCGGCATGAAATTCAAGGATACATCTGTTCCTGTAGGCTCTGTCCAAGAAACCTTGTATACACCTTCCGTAAGTTTGACCAGGTCGACTTTTTGATCTTTTACCCAGCGTCCGCCTACCATCCCGCTGTGGATGCGATAATCGATCGTATCCTCGTTTTTGATATACATTTCATATTCCCAGCCGTTTTCATACGTATAAATCATATGACTTCCAATGAATTCTTCCATTTTTATTCCTCCTCAATTGACCTGATAAATGTCCAGCAATACTTGATCTTTCAAGCGTGTCGCTGCGCCGATGAAAATCTTATCCATGAGCCAGCGGTATTGTTCGCTGCCGGTTTCAAAGGTGGGTACTGTGCGGAAATAAACATGTTCCGGCGCAATGATTTCGCCTTGGGCAGCGCGGTCGCGATAGGCGGCATCCACTTGTCTTATACCGTTATTTTCCAAGTATATGATCTCGCCGCCAGATGTCTCGATGACATAACGAGCAGACAAATCGGTGCGCCCATCCGGTCGGATGATCTGAGAGTCAGCACCGCCGGGCAGGATGCGGCCTTCGATTTTTCCGGTGATCGTACCCGATTCAATCGGGATCAGGCGCCGCAGCCCTGATCCTGTTTGTCCCGCACTAAGCGGTTTGGCTACATCGATTGTAAGGGCAGCCACTTTTTCCAAAGAAGGAGTCATTTTGTCCATCTCCCGATTAAGTAAAATGTAACATGTAACTATTTACATGTTTAGTTTAATGCTATGATATACTGATGTCAAACGAACAGATAAGGAGAACACTATGCGTGTATTGAAATATGCAATATTAGGACTGCTTGAACAGGAAAAGCGGACTGGATATGATATTGCGGCGGCCTTCAAAGGAGCACTCGGTCAATTTTGGAGTGCAAAGCACAGTCAAATCTATCCGGAACTGAAAAAATTGGTCGCAGAAGAATTGATAGAATTCGAAACGGTGATCCAAGGGGAAAAGCTGGAGAAAAAGCTATATCGCCTGACGGTTAAGGGGGCCGAGGAATTAAAAGAATGGATGCAGCGTCTGGAGGCAGTCGGCGTTTCCAATAAAGATGAATTCATGCTGAAGACTTTTTTCATCTCGAGTATGAAGGAAGCAGAAGCCAGGGAGCTATTCACGAATCAGCTGGCCAGCCGCAAGCATAAATTGGACGGGCTTGTGAAAACATTAGCGGAAATGGAAGCAGAGCTGGATGGGGATATGCATTTTTCTTCCCCTGAATTCGGGCATTATTTGGTGCTGACCAGGGCGATTGAAAGGGAAAAAGGATATATTCAATGGTTGGAGCAGAGTCTGCGATTCATGAAATGAAAAAAA
>NZ_NQFP01000040.1:0-30717 GCF_002271665.1 Terribacillus sp. 7520-G
GTCCCATCCTCTTTCCAGGTAAAGGTGATGGCAGATTGGGGAGGGAGTGTATACGGTGAAAATCGATTTCCGACAGCCAGCTGGAAGGTCTGTCCGCTTTTTCCCGTATTTGCGGCTAATAGACGAAACTGTTTGTTTCTCCACGGATCTTTTTCGCGCCTAATAAACTAAGAAAAGGGTATAACTAGGAAAAGTACAGTGCCAAAAACGGACTTTTGCAATCTTGCCGTAATGGGAATAAATTCTTTAGGGTTCGAGTACCTATATTTTGGGTAAATATGGGGTGGATTCGCTCACTGCCTATATTTGCCCGATCATATTGTCATGATTTCCGGGAAGAAGAGGTTTGACTATTTTTGGTTTAGGGTATAAACTGAATCGGTATAGGGGGTAAACTATATTGGATAAATTGAAAGAGGCCATCGATCTTTTCAATGAGGTATCCTTCATGGCAACCGAAATATTCCATAAAAAGGGTGCGGCTTATGAAGTATTCAACCAGATTTCACCGCAGCAAGTCAGCTTGATTAAAATATTGAGCTTGTCGGGTGCATCCTCACCCGGACATTTGGCGATTGTACAGCAAGTACATAAGAGTGCGATTTCCAATCGGCTGAAAAAGCTGCTTGAGAAAGGCTGGGTGGAATGGGTCGATTCAGAAGGGGATAAGCGGACGAAGCTTGTGCAAATTACCGAAGAAGGGGAAAAGATCCTGAGACAAGCCGAGGAAGCCATTTATGATCGATTCTGCGGGGTCTTTGAGCATATTGCGGATGAGGATGTGGAAACCTTCATCAGGATATTCACGAATGTAAAAGAACAGCTTAAAAAAGGAGAGAAGGAAAATTGAGGACAATCATTCGTTTCAAATGGGTCATAGCGATTGCGGTCATCTTGATCGCGGTTGGATTGACTATTTTTTCACCGAATTTGACCCAGTTGGCCTCCGATAAGGGGCAGACGCAGCTGCCGGAGGATGCCGTATCCATCCGTGCGAGCGACATTTTGGAGGATGCAGGGGAAAATAGCAATTCCATCAGCGTCGTTTTCGAGCTTGATGAAGCACTGAATCAAGATAGTGAGGACATGATCCAGGGCGTCATCGACAAAGTGGAACAGATTGATGGTGTCGATGAAATCACGACGCCGCTGACGGATAATCAGGAAATCCGGGAACAGATGATGTCCGAAGACAAGAAGACAGTCATGATGCCTGTTACAGTGGATGGCTCCGATGCTGAAGTGGAAAGGATTGCAGATGAGATTTATGATGCTGTACCAGAGGATACGACTGCATACGTGACAGGTGCTTCCTTGATCAACCAGGATTTTGCCAATACATCGGAAGAAGGCTTGAAGAAAACCGAGCTGATCACGGTATTCATCATCGTGGCACTTCTCTTGATTGTATTCCGGTCCATCGTGACACCATTCGTTCCATTGATCACAGTGGGGATTACATACCTGATCAGTCAGGGCATACTGGCCATTTTGGTGGACACATTGGACTTCCCGATATCGACATTCACCCAGACATTCCTGGTGGCGATTTTATTCGGTATCGGTACCGACTATTGTATCCTGCTGCTCAGCCGATTCCGGGAGGAGCTGGCTAACGGTCATGATAAAGTGGAAGCTACCATCACAGCATACCGGACAGCAGGACGGACTTTATTCATCAGTGCGATTGCCGTATTTGTCGGCTTTGCATCGATTTTCTTCGCAAAGTTCGCCATCTTCCAATCGGCAGTCGGCGTCGCAGTGGGGGTTGCCGTACTGTTGATTGTCCTTGTGACAGTACTGCCGCTGTTCATGGTGACACTCGGGGAGAAACTGTTCTGGCCGTCCAAAAAAGCTGCCTCTCATGGCGATAATAAGCTATGGCATTTCCTTGGACGACATTCCGTGGCACGGCCTGTGCTGTTCCTGGCAATCACTGCCGTCATTACAGTACCATTCGTGCTTATGTACGATGAACAGGTTTCCTTCAATTCCACCGAGGAAATCAGCAGTGATTATAACAGCATCAAAGGTCTGAATGCTATTGGTGATGCGATCGGGAAAGGCGAAGCAATGCCGATCCAGATCGTGATCAATGATGATGAAAACCTGACGACGGCAGATACACTGCCGTATCTCGATAATCTGAGTGATGCAATCAGCAAGATAGATGGCGTGGAGAAAGTCCGGACAGCGACACAGCCAACGGGTGAAAAAATCGATGATTTGTATGTGGATTCCCAAACTGGTCAAATCGCCGATGGAATCAATGATGCCGTCGATGGAATAGGTGAAGTGCAGGACGGTCTGACACAAGTGCAGGACGGTCTGAATCAAATATCCGGTCAGGCTGGCAATGCTGGTTCATCCAGCGGCGGTGGGCTATCCGATGCCACGGAAGGTCTTGGTCAAGTCAATGCAGCATTGCAGCAAGTGACAGGGCAATTACAGCAAACCGGCAATGTCCAGCAGGCATCGGCCCAGCTGACGGGTATCAGCGAGCAGCTTACGCAGATCCAATCAGGTCTGGAACAGGCTGATGCACAATTGCAAGGTCAGCAAGAGCAAGCAGGCACATTGACAGAAACGCTGCAGCAGCTTGCCGATGGTGTAGGATCGGCTAACGAAGGACTGACACAAGTTTCCGACGGATTGCAGACCGCATCGGATACCCTTCGTGATATCAGCGATAGCGAAACTGTCAGGGATACTGGTATGTATATACCGGAAGATGCCCTTGAGGGGGATTTCCAGGAGAGCATCGATACGTATTCCTTCCGCGATGGGGAAGGTGTCACACTTGATGTTGTATTGGATTCCGATCCATATTCCGAGGAAGCGATCCAGACACTTGCTACAATCAAAGATCGTGTGGATGCAGAAGTGAAGGGCACGCCATATGAAAATGCAGAAATCGTCTATGGCGGAATAACAAGCACCAACGCTGACCTGGAAGATCTATCTACAACCGATCTTTCCCGGACCATGGTCATCATGATGGTCGGATTATTCATCATCCTGACGCTGCTATTCCGTTCCATGGTGATTCCGGCATACATGATCGGCTCCTTGCTGCTTACCTACTATACTGCAATTTCCATTACCGAATTGATTTTCGTCAATGGTTTGGATTATGCGGGCGTAAGCTGGGCAGTACCATTCTTCAGTTTCGTGATCCTTATTTCGCTTGGTGTGGATTATTCGATCTTCCTGCTTGATCGATTCACCGAAGAAGCACGTGATGATTTGCAGGCAGGCATGGTTCATTCGATGAAGAAAATGGGCGGGGTCATCATCACCGCTGCAATCATCCTTGCTGGTACGTTCGCTGCCATGATGCCTTCCGGTGTCTTGACGCTGCTGGAAGTTGCGACAGTCATCATCATTGGTCTTTTGCTGTATGGTCTGGTGATTCTGCCGCTGCTCATCCCGGCGATAGCCACGACACTTGGCGAGCTGAACTGGTGGCCATTCAAACGGAGACGAAAAGAAGAATAAGTAAAGGAAGGGAGTACGCTCTTGGCGCGTGCTCCTTTTTTCTATGGACAAGTTTTACTTCCGAACTGCATATAGTAGCAGGGAATGGAGGTTTGCCGATGAAACGAAGCCTTGGATTGCGACTCGTCTTAGCTGGGACGATGGTGATAGCCGGATTGCTTTTCTTTTTCACCGATCGGTCCACCCATCCCGTTCCCTACAATGAAGTCCATGAAGAGATGATCCGCCATGCTTTGGAAGAAGTGAACGATACAGCTGTCGAGGAACTGGCTGTTTATGATACGTATGAAGTAGTGGGCGTGGTTTTTGAGCCAGAAGGCATCATGACCTTGCGCATCCGGAATGAAACGGCTGCCGAAGTCGATCACCGCATGCTTCCGGTCTGGGAGGAAGTGAAGGGAGAGGCAGCGGATGTCGTGGAAGCACATGCATTGGAGGACGATATCAATCGGGAGATAGAACTGGAAATCAGTTTGCTCGGGCCGGACGGAACGATTGTGCACACACACTGAGCATGCAAAAAGCATGCTCTTTCCTTTTGCTTAAAGCAAGCAGCTGACGGGTATATAAAAGCAAGACCAATTGGAAGGAGTGAGGCGTATGAAGGTAGCGGGCTATTTTGGATGCTTTATCCTGGGGCTTGTCTTCCTGATGATCTATGTATTCACTACCAATACGCTGTTTCTTCTGCTGGCTATTCTTTCTGGTGCGGCAGGGGCGTTTTTCTTATTCCGTGAATTAAGGACAAGGGAAAAGAAGGAACCCAGGGAAAGAGATGATGACCGCTATGGGGGATACAATACATGATTTGCTGGCGGCTGCAGCTCCTGTGTACACACAGCAGGGTGCTTATCCGTCTGGCATGAAAAAAGGAGAAGTGGATGATATGATAAAGCATATACAAGCAAATTGTCCGAAGGTGCAGCAGGATGCCTGTCCATTTGAATGTCGACTCGACAGCCATTCCTAAGGGCAAGGTCTCTTGTCCGATGAAAAAAGTAATCAAGAACTGTTGCGTGTATTGCAAAGTTAATGGGAACAAATAAAGCTGATGGAATGTCAGCTTTATTTGTTCTATGCAGGAGGAGAACAGATGGATGGTATGGTAACGGTCATCGGGATAGCAGTTGTCTTTATTCTTGTTGGGGTTGCTGTTTTTTACAACACAGGAGCACGAAAACGTCCGATGCAGAATCCCGATCGCCATCGGGAGCAGCTTCAGCTGCAATGGGATACGCTGAAAGTCAGACCGACGGCATTGGTGGATGAAGAGCATTTCGAAAGAATGAGAAATGCAATGGACTTCGATTATTTGGAAAGGGTCAATGATGCTTTCCGTCAGGAATATTATGAATGGAGCCAGAAAAAGATCAATATGCATTTCCGGGCTTTATTCCGCTTCTTCATACTTGCTTCTATATTCCGCAAAAAGGAATTATTCGATAAGGAGATCCATCGTTTATGGGAAGTGATGAGGAATTTCGAAGAGGATTACAAGGCGTTCTGTTTACGTTTTTTTGATGGGGAGATCACGGAAGATGCCACTGAGCGCGGGGAACGAGAAGATGAGGAGAGAGTTCGCTTTGAGATTAAATATTTAATGCTGTTCCAGTTAGGGGAGAGCACGCCGGAGATTTGGGGGGAATTTTTCCTCTATGGGGATGGAAAAGATTTTATCGAATATATTCGGATGCATGATATCGACGAAGTGAAACGGGAGTACATGGCAGAGAGTATCACGCCGGATGCAGAAAGGACATTCGAAAATCTGTATCATCACATCAAATGGGGCATGGAGGCTGATGCGGAAGAGCTCCGGCATCACCATGCCGGTTCAGGGAGCAGCGGAGGAGATGCGGAAATGGATGTAAGCATTCTCTATTTCCTTTGTATCAGAGGGGAAGCGACCAAGGAGGAGGAAGAAGAGCTGGCACGGTATACGGGCAAAGGCAGCGGGTTTTATGCGTCAAACGAATCTTTTGGAAAGCTGCAAAAAAGGTAAGCATGCCGATAGTGGCGTGCTTTTTCTGTTTTTATACTAAACTGACAGCGTGAGGAATACGCTAGTCCTGAAAGGGGGAACGACTTTATGCATCAACACCATTTCTCCACCTCCATCATTTAGTATACTGCAGTGCTGACAATCTTTCCTGAAAGTCGTATGATGGAGGAAAAGAGAAACGGAGCGACAAAATGAAAGCAATTCTTTTTGATTTGGATGGAACGATCCATGACAGGCATACTACATTACAGCGATTCCTCGCCGATCAATTCCGGCGATTTCAATCTGGATTTCAAGGCATCGGTGCATCGGATTTTACAGAAACATTTCTTGAATTGGATCAAGGCGGATATGCGGAAAAGCCGGCTGTCTATCGTGAGTTATTAATCCGATTTTCATTGGATACCAGCTTGGAATCGGTCTTGACTGCTGATTATTTCGAGAGGATGGCACAGTTTGCCGTTGCATATCCGGATGCGCTGGAGACGCTGCAGGAATTGAGTTTGTCATACACATTGGGCATTGTCACAAACGGACCAGCGCTGCTTCAGCAGCAAGTGATCGAGCAGCTTGGCTTGTATTGGCATTGCCAAAGCTTGATCATTTCCGAAGCGGTTGGCTTGCGAAAACCGGACCCTGCCATATTCGAGCTGGCACTGTCAGAGGTGGAGGCTGCTGCTGCAGAGACAATCTTTGTCGGCGATCATGTGGAGAATGACATTATGGGAAGCAGAAATGCTGGATTGCAGCCGGTCCTATTCGGCGGGAAGCTGGAAGGGGTGCCGGGTTTCTCGGATTGGCGAGTATTGCCGGCGCTGATTGCCAACTGGAATCGGTCTGAAAGGAAAAATGACAACGGCTATACTATAATGGATATGGATTAAGCTTTTACATAAAGGGGAGATTGGATGGCTGGGAACATACGACAGCAGGAATATAAAATGATCGCATTGGATATGGACGGTACAATGCTCAATCCGCGGGAAGAAGTGACGGAGGCGAATCGCAAAGCGATACAACGGGCACAGGAGGAAGGTGTCCATGTCATCCTGAGTACAGGCCGGGGTATCAGGACTTGTAAGCCTTATGCCGATGATCTTGGGCTGCAGTCTTTTCTCGTGACGGTGAATGGGAGTGAAATCTGGACTGCTGGCGGCGAGCTGCTGGAGCGTGTGCTGATAGAGGATGATTTGATCAAGAAAATGAAACAGCTGGCCGATGAGTACGACACGCATTATTGGGCTGTCAGCACGGAGCACGTGTTCCGCGGTAATTTCCCTGCCAATATGGAGGAATACGACTGGCTGAAATTCGGCTTTGATACATTTGATGATGCAAAACGGGAAGCCATCGTCAAAGCGCTGTCCGATAAGGACGAGTTGGAGCTTTCGAATTCCAGTCCGACGAATATCGAAGTCAACGCAGTCGGCATCAATAAAGCCGAAGCGGTACAAAAGGTTTGTGACCGGATCGGCATCAAGATGGAGCAGGTCATCGCCATGGGTGACAGCTTGAATGATATCAAGATGATCGAAGCGGTCGGCTGCGGTGTAGCGATGGGCAATGCCCAGGATGCAGTCAAGGAAGTCGCAGACTATCAAACGGATACAAATGAAAATGATGGGGTGGCAAAGGCCATCCACCATCTGCTAGGATGGTCATAAGCCCGGAATTCCCGGGCTTCTTACATAAGGGGGAGACAGAATGAAGACAGATCATTTGTATTACCCGTATCATTCGCAGCGAATGACGACCATTGCCAGGCAGGGGATGGTGGCAACTTCGCAGCCGCTTGCCGCTCAGGCCGGGTTGGATATGCTGAAAAAAGGCGGCAACGCAGTCGATGCAGCAATAGCGACGGCCGCGATGCTGACAGTAGTCGAGCCGACATCCAATGGAATCGGCGGCGATGCTTTCGCACTTGTTTGGATCAAGGATAGGCTTTATGGGCTGAATGCCAGCGGTCCGGCTCCAAACTCGATCAGTATTGATAAAGTAAGGGAACTGGGTCATGAAGAGATGCCGCTCTATGGTTTTTTGCCGGTGACGGTACCAGGTGCACCTGGCGGATGGGCTGCCCTCAGCAGGCGATTCGGGAAACTGCCGTTGGTGGAAGTACTGCAGCCAGCAATTCATTATGCTGAAAATGGCTTTGCAGTGACACCGACAGTTGCCAAGCTATGGGAACGTGCATATAGGAAGTTCCGTACATCCTGTACCGATGCCATGTACAATGGCTGGTTCGATACCTTTGCCCCAAATGGAGAGTATCCGAAAATCGGGGATATATGGAGATCGCCCGATCACGCAGAAACACTGCGGCAAATAGCACGGACAGATGCGGCTGCCTTTTATAAGGGAGAACTGGCTGATAAAATGGCGGAATTTTCTGCCGATAATGGCGGCTTCCTGACGAAGGAGGACTTGGCGGCTTATGAACCGGACTGGGTGGAGCCGATTTCGGTGAATTACCGTGGCTATGATGTCTGGGAGATTCCGCCGAATGGTCAAGGCTTGGTCGCTCTTTCGGCGCTGAATATATTGAAAGGTTTCTCTTTCCATGAAAAAGAAGCAATCGATACCTATCATAAGCAGATGGAGGCAATGAAACTGGCATTTGCAGATGGGCATGCTTACATAACCGAGGAGCGGCATATGCCGGTTTCAGCGGAGGATTTGCTGTCGGATAGCTACGCAGCGGCAAGAAGGGCACTAATCGGGGAAACGGCACAAGAACCGGAAGCCGGGGAACCAAAGAGCGGCGGAACGGTTTATTTGGCAACAGCCGATAGCGATGGGAATATGGTCTCCTTCATCCAGAGCAACTACCATGGCTTTGGCTCGGGACTGGTCGTACCAGGGACAGGTATCGCCCTGCAAAACCGCGGGCATAACTTCAGTCTTGATCCGGGGCATGCCAATAGTCTGCAAGGCGGGAAGAAAACATTCCATACCATCATCCCGGGATTTCTGACAAAGGATGGGCAGGGTATCGGTCCGTTCGGTGTCATGGGCGGGTTCATGCAGCCGCAAGGGCATACCCAGGTTGTCATGAATATGCTGGATTTCGGACTCAATCCCCAGACGGCCCTGGATGCGCCGCGCTGGCAATGGATCAAAGGAAAGACATTCCATGTGGAAGCGGATTTCCCCAAACATATTGCGGAGGCACTGATCCGCAAAGGACACGATATTGAAGTGAAAGCAGACAGATCCACTTTCGGGCGCGGCCAAATCATATGGCGTGATCCTGAAAACGGAACGTTATATGGAGGAACCGAAGCACGCGCCGATGGCAGCATCGCTTCGTATTAGAAAGGTTGGACAACATGGTTTACTGGCAATTATTCATGGCATTTTTCCGTGTCGGCATCCTGGGCTATGGCGGAGGGCCATCGTCGATCCCGCTTGTGGAAAAGGAAGTCGTCAAACAATATAAATGGATGGATGACGAGGAGTTCGGCAATACCCTGGCATTGGGCAATAGTCTGCCCGGTCCGATCGCCACGAAACTGGCTGGCTATATCGGCTATCGCGTCGGCGGCTGGCTCGGCATGATCAGTGCATTGATTGCGAATGTCATCCCGACAGTGGTTTTACTCATCATTCTGTTTTATTTCGTCGATGCATTGAGCGATCAGCCATGGCTCAGCGGGATGACGACGGCTGTCATACCGGTAGTGGGGGTCATGCTGGCCGTGATGACGATCGATTTCCTCAAAAAATCGCGGAATGGATTGAAGGGATGGCAGATCATCGCGCTATTGGCTGTTTCTGTCCTGTTGATCGAGCTGCTGTATATTCATCCTGCTTTCCTGATCTTGGTGCTTCTCCTGTTTGCGCTGTTGAAGCCGGAGAAACGGAAGGAGGAAGAAGGGGCATGATTTATTGGCATATTTTCCTGGCCTTCTTCATTCCAGGTATCGTAGGTTATGGCGGCGGGCCTGCCACCATTCCGCTCATCGAGAATGAAGTGGTCGATCGATATGGCTGGATGTCTACGGCAGATTACAGCCAGCTACTGGCATTGGCAAATGCACTTCCCGGACCGATCGCGACCAAGCTGGCAGGCGTCATCGGATTTCAGCAAGCGGGTGTATTGGGAGCGGCAATCGGCTTATTTGCTACCGTGGCACCATCGCTGATCTTGATGATCGGGCTGCTTAGTCTGCTGGCGAAATTCAAGGATTCTCCCCGGGTGAAAAGAATGACTGCTTATATCCGGCCGACGATTGCGGTCTTGCTTGCCGGAATGGCAATCAGCTTTTTTCATGCATCATATGAGAGTGCCGGATGGCTGCATACCATCATCCTGGTTGCGGCAAGCTACCTGCTCCTGGAGAGGTGGAAGGTGCATCCAGCCTTCGTGATATCAGGGGCCTTGGTTTACGGTGCTGTACTCCTGGGATGAGATCCTGCAAAAAATCGCAGGATCTCTTTCGCTGGGCAGGAGATGGAAAGAAAAGGGCTAATGTAATTAGTAAAATGAAAATCACTGCATAATCTAGTAGGGAACCGGGTAGCTACTTAACATGGGGAATAGGATAAAAAAGGAAGAAGGAGCATCTAATGCGCGTTACCATTTGGAACGAATACCGTCATGAGAAGGAAAACGACCAGGTGAGAAGCATTTATCCCCAAGGCATCCATGGAGCGATTGCCGAATTTTTGAAGCAGGCTGGATTTGTGGTAAGGACCAGGACACTTGATGATCCGGAACAGGGTTTGGATCAAGGGACATTGGAACAGACGGATGTCCTGATCTGGTGGGCGCATAAAGCCCATGAAGAAGTGAATGACCATGCCATCGAGCGAGTGAAGCAGCGCGTCCTGGCAGGGATGGGGCTGATTGTCCTCCATTCCGGCCACTTCTCCAAGATATTCCGTAATTTGATGGGGACGACATGTGACCTGAAATGGCGTCAGGACGGAGAGAAAGAAAGAATTTGGGTAGTCCAGCCGAGTCATCCGATCACAAGAGGGCTTGGTGAGTATTTCGAGCTTCCGGAAGAAGAAATGTACGGCGAGCATTTCGACATACCCGAACCAGACCATACCTTATTCATCAGCTGGTTCGAGGGCGGTGAAGTTTTCCGCAGCGGCTGCACGTATAATCGGGGAAAAGGGAAAATCTTCTATTTCCGGCCCGGTCATGAAACGTACCCGACTTACTATGATAAGAATGTGCAGACTGTCATCCGGAATGCTTGCGAGTGGGCAGCGGCACCATCGGCTGTCGTTCCGCACTACGGAAAATCCGAAGCCTTGGAGCCGATCCTGCGCCTGGCGAAGAAATGAGCGTATAAAGCCGTCTTGTTGCACTGGCGGCTTTTACATAAAATAAAAGAGACTAATCAAAAGGAGGAGAACAAGTGATGCGTGCCATTGGAATTTATCAATACAAATCAGTGGAACAAGCAGATAGTTTTGCAGAAGAACAGGTGGACAAGCCAAAAGCAGAAGCTGGGGATGTACTGGTCCGGGTGAAGGCAGTCAGTGTCAATCCAGTGGATACGAAGCAGCGCAAGCTGAAGGAGGATGATGGGGAATTCCGCATCCTGGGCTTCGATGCAGCTGGCATCATCGAGGAAGTCGGCGAGGAAGTGGAAGGGTTTCAGCCAGGGGATGAGGTCTATTATGCCGGATCGGTTGCCCGCCAAGGCTCCAACAGTGAATTCCAGCTCGTCGACCATAAGGTTATCGCCAAGAAGCCTGCCAGCATCACTTTCGCAGAAGCAGCCGCATTGCCTTTGACAGCGCTGACTGCATGGGAGGCGATGTTCGAGAAAATGCATATACCGCTTGATGCAAAAGCCAATCAAGATAAGACGATCCTATTGATCAATGCTGCTGGCGGCGTCGGATCGATTGCATCCCAGTTCGCCAAACTGTATGGATTGCGTGTAGTCGGGACTGCTTCCAGGGAAGAGACCATCACATGGGCGAAGCAGCATGGAACCGAGCTGGTGATCAATCACCATGAACCGCTGCATCCGCAGCTTGAGGAATTAGGGATCGATAGTGTCGATTATGTCTTTTGCATGCATCAGCTGGACAAGGCTTGGGATGACATCATGGAAGTCGTGAAACCGGAAGGCATCGTCTGTGCCATTACTGGTCCGGTCGAAGGAATCAAATTGACGGATATGACATCCAAGAGCCTGACATTGGTCTGGGAGTATATGTTCACGCGCACACTTCATCAGACACCGAGCAGATATAAGCAGGGTGAAATCCTGGCCAAGGTGGCTGAGCTCGTCGAAGAAGGGCGAATCCGCACGACAAAATCAGAAGAATTACAGGGCCTCACTGTCGGGAATCTGCAGGCAGCCCATAAGCGATTGGAAGAAGGCAGCATGATCGGGAAACTAGTCATCACCGTATGACAAAGGCAGTGATCATGCTGTCTTTGTTCTTTTTCCTGGCAATCTTGTTGTATAATGAATGCAAGACATATGGTGGAGAGGTGAACTGATATGATACATAAAGTAGCTGTCATAACAAGCGGAGGAGATTCACCAGGGATGAATGCGGCCATCCGTGCAATCGTCAAGGCGGCAAACTATCATGATATCGAAGTGTATGGCGTCGAAGGCGGATATCAGGGCTTGATCGAAGATAAGTTATCCATTTTGCGCACCCCGGATGTGGAAACGATTGCAAACAAAGGCGGGACGATCCTGAAAACATCACGGTCGCTTGCTTTCATGGATGAATCCGGCAGGAAGCAAGCGGTGGATGTGCTCCGTAACTATGGTATCGCTGATGTCATCGTCATTGGCGGCGAAGGATCCCTTCAGGGAGCACAAAAGCTGCATGAACTTGGTATCCGGGTCATCGGTATCCCGGGAACGATCGACAATGATCTGGATTATACCGACTATAGCATCGGCTTCGATACAACCTTGAACACGGTGCTCAGTTCCATCGGACGCATCAAGGATACCGGTTTGTCCCATAACAAGACGACCATCGTCGAAGTGATGGGCCGGCATTGCGGCGACCTGGCTTTATTCACTGCTGTCGCCGGTGAAGGAGACATCATTTCGACACCGGAGCATAAACTTAGTTTTGAACAGATTTGTGAGAAATTGCAAGACAAGATTTCCAAAGGGCGAAATGATAACATCATTGTCGTTACAGAACGGATGTATGATTTGGATGAGCTGCAGCAATATATCGAGGAACAGATGAACATAGAAGTACGTACAACCGTGCTGGGATTTATACAGCGCGGCGGCGAGCCGTCCGCATTCGACCGTATCCTGGCCAACAAAATGGGAGTCAAAGCGGTGAAGATGCTGATGGAGGGTCAGTCGGGTTATGCAATTGGCATCAAAGCCAATCAGCTGATCGCAAAGGATTTGGAAACGATGCTCGATGAGAAGACGGATAAGCAAGCGAATTATGATTTGCTGGATATGCTGCTGTATACCACATGATTCATCCAAAATGGAACACGCCTGGGACAAGGCGTGTTTTTTCTTTGGCGAAACATGTATATACAATTATATTGAAAGCGTTTGCAAATATATGATAAACTTTTTATACACTGCAGCAGGAAAAAATCTGGGATATGCTTAGAGAAGTCCCTGGGAGGGAATGAGATTACCGCACTTGGAAAGCGTTTACTTAACATGCGAGGAGGAACTGTGATGAAGCGAAGCTTTTTGATGGTTGCCTTACTTGCCAGCGTGGGGCTGGCAGGCTGCTCGGCTGTGACGGGCGGAGATGGTGCGAGTGATGACAGAGTGCAAATTACATATGCGAGGGGGACGGATACGACTGGTGCCACGGATATACTAGTCGAAGAATTCGAAAAGGAGCATCCGGAAATCGATGTGGTGGTCCGGGAAATGCCTTCTGATACGGGGGAATCGCATAATCAGTATGTCACGATGTTCAGCGGGAAAAGTCCGGAAGTGGATGTGTTCGATGCAGACATCGTCTGGGCGGCGGAGTTCGGTCAGGCAAACTATGTGCTGCCGCTCGATCGGCTGATTGAGCGGGATAAGGTGGATATGGACGCTTACTTCCCGGCTACAGTCGAAGCAGGCCGATACAACGGGAGGCAATATGCCATGCCGGGCTATGCGGATGCGGGATTGCTCTATTACCGGACGGATATAACCGATCAGGTTCCCGAAACATGGGATGAGCTGGAACGATTAGCCGAAGAGAATATGGGCAAGGAGGGCACCAAATTCGGCTATCTCATGCAGGCAGCCCAATATGAAGGTATTGTGACGAATGCGATCGAGTATATTTATTCCTATGGCGGCCAGGTGCTGGATGCCAATGGGAATGTCGTCATCAATAGTCCGGAAGCAATTGAAGGCTTACAGAAGATGATCGACATAGCAAATAGCGATTTTGTTCCGAATAATATCCTTAACTTCCAGGAAATCGACACAGAATCTTCCTTCAATGAAGGCAATGCCGTGTATGCCAGGAACTGGCCGTATTTAAATGACACGGCGAACGATCCCGAGATATCAAAGGTAGCCGGTAATGTGGGGATCGCTACGCTTCCGGCCGGAAGTGAAGGAGCAGCCTCATCATTGGGAGGATGGATGCGGATGATCAACCGCTATTCCGATGAAGTGGAGGCATCCTGGACTTTTGTCAAATGGATGAGCGGAGAAGAAGGACAGAAGATCAGTGCCATCGAAGGCGGGAAAGCCCCGACGATAGAAGCGTTGTATGAGGATGAAGAGATTACCGATGTCAGCGCTGTACTGGCCAGCGAAGATTTCTACGATTCCCTGCAGAACGCGATACCACGTCCGATCACTCCTATTTATCCGGAGATTTCCGATATCATGCAAATCGAGATTTCCCGTGCGCTGGCTGGGGAAATCACTGCTGAAGAAGCGGTTGAGCGAATGGAAACAAAAATGAAAGCTGCGTTGGAATCGGTAACCAATTAAAGGAGCTGAGCGTATGAAGCACCCGAAAAAGAGACGGTTCCAGCTGAGTGAACGACAGCTTGGTTACGCGATGGTCGCACCGTCTATCATTCTCATTGCAGTCATCATCATTTGGCCGATTTTGCTATCAGCCTGGAACAGCTTGTTTGATTACCGTTTGAATGACCCGGCGAAAGCAGAACGGATCTCGGCCTTGAGCATCAATCTCGAAACCTATGCGGATAACCGATACCTCGTCCATGACACAATGGAAGAAATCAGGTCCGTGATGCCTGATGCAGGCAGGACGCTGGATGACATTGCGTCTGCCTTGGATGAACAGCATGAAACATTGTTGGCTAGTGATGAAGGACTTGCAGACCGTTATGAAGAAGTCAATACCATGCTGGAAAACTATCAGCCTGTCAATGATGATGATCTCCGTCTATCGGAGGTATCGGAGGAATGGGCAGATGGGTTTGCCAATACACTGGATGAGCAGACAGCAGCTGTCCGGGCATTGCAGGAAGACGCTCCCGAAGAAGCAGTCCAGCCTCTGACGGACCTGGAATCCCAGCTGTCGAATACGAAGGGTTCCATCCTGGAGCCGAACTTTGTCGGTATCAAGAATTATACAGCCTATCTCGGTGATGGCCGGACCTGGACCGCGATGCTGAATACGCTGCTGTTCACTGTCGTCACTGTAGGGATAGAGCTGATCATCGGGATGGCCGTTGCCTTGCTCATCAACCGGATGTTCGTCGGACGCGGGCTTGTCCGGGCAGCAGTTCTCGTACCGTGGGCAATACCGACAGCAGTGGCAGCAATGATGTGGACATTCCTGTTTGACGGGCAATCCGGTATCATGGCCCATTATATGGCTCAAATCGGTCTCATCGATGACCCAGGCGCGCTGCTTTCCACTGGCGCAGGCGGCATGTTCTCTGTCATGTTTGCAGATATCTGGAAAACGACACCATACATGGCACTTTTGCTGCTGGCAGGTTTGCAGACGATTCCGCGTTCGATGTACGAAGCAGCGGAAGTCGATGGTGCGAACAAAATCCAGCAATTTTTCTCCATCACCTTGCCGATGATCCGTTCGGCAATCCTGGTTGCGGTCCTATTCCGCGCACTGGACGCATTCCGTGTGTTCGACCTCATCTATGTCCTCACTGGCGGAGGTCCGGCAAACTCGACGGAATCGATCAGTGTCTATGCTTACAAACTCTTGTTTGAACAGCAGAATTTCGGTGCCGGCTCGGCTTTGAGTGTCATCGTATTCCTGAGCGTCGCCTTGCTCAGTGCGATTTTCATCAAGCTGATCGGGTCGGATTTGTTCAGCGGAAGACTAAAACGATAGGACGGGGAGGAAAATTCATGAGAAAACGTGCTGGAGTCGGGTTTTACATTTTTTTGATCATCTTTGTATTCCTGGTCATGTTCCCGTTCATCTGGGTGCTCCTGACCTCGATCAAACCGCAGGGAGAAATTTTTTCTTCTTTTCAGTGGTTTTCAAGCAATATGACACTGGAAAACTATGCATCGGCGCTTGAGACAAGACCGTTGCTTCTGTACATGCTGAATAGCTTTGTTGTTGCAACACTCACTACAATCATCTCCATCATCGTCGCATCTTTCACAGCCTATGCGGTCACACGGCTGCCGATCCGATTCAAAGGTCTGATTCTTGGATTGGTGCTGGCGGCATCCATGTTTCCGCAAATCGCAGTCCTTTCACCGATCTTCAATTTTGTCACCGATGCAGGCTTGCGCAACAGCTATCTCGGTCTGGTAATCCCGTACATTACCATCAGTTTGCCGCTGGCAATCTGGATTCTATCGACATTTTTCATCAAAATCCCGCTGGCTTTGGAAGAATCGGCGAAGCTGGATGGAGCAACACCTTTCCAGACATTCCGTAAAATCATCTTCCCGCTGGCCGCACCAGGCGTATTCACGACAGCCATCCTCGTGTTCATCGCAGCCTGGAATGAGTATCTGTTCGCCTTGACTATCAATACCGATGATCGCTGGCGCACGATACCAGTCGGCATCTCCTTCTATCAAAGCCAATACACGATTCCGTGGGGGGATATCACTGCCGCTACCGTCATCGTGACGATTCCGATCGTCGTCCTTGTCCTCTTGTTCCAGCGCCGCATCGTCGCGGGCCTGACAAGCGGATCTGTCAAAGAATAATAAACTTGGAGGTACTGCTGCCTTATGAAAACCTTACGTGTAGGAGTAGTCGGACTAGGAAGTATCGCGCGCAATCGCCATTTGCCGGAGCTTGAGCAAAATCCGCAAACCGAAATCACCGCTGTCTGTGATGTGGTGCCGAGCAGGTCGGAGGAAATCGCCAAAGCGTACCAAGCGACAGCATACACCGAATACGAAGAGCTGATCGAGGATCCGCGTATCGATGCGGTCATCGTCTGTGCGGCCAACCATCTGCATGCGCCGGTGTCTATCGCTGCTTTGCAGGCAGGAAAGCATGTCCTCTGCGAAAAGCCGATGGCAACGACACTGGAGGAGGCAGATCAGATGATAGCAGCGCAAAAAGCAAGCGGTAAGCTCCTGCTCATCGCTCATAATCAATGCTTTGTCCCATCCCATCAGAAGGCGCGGAAGATGATTCAGGCTGGCGAGCTCGGGAAGATTTACAGCTTCCGGACGACATTCGGTCATGGAGGCCCGGAGCAATGGAGCATCGATGGGAAAAATAGCTGGTTCTTCGACAAAGACAAAGCGTACATCGGCGCACTTGGGGATCTTGGCGTGCATAAATCCCATCTGATCGAATTCCTGCTCGATGAGCCGATCCAGGAAGTGGCGGCATTTGTCGATACATTGGCAAAACCATACGCAGATGTGGATGATAATGCAGTGGCTGTCCTGCGTACAAAATCAGGGATCATCGGAACGCTGGCTGCCAGCTGGTCGTATGTAGCCGAAGAGGATAACTCGACAATCATATATGGCGAAAAAGGTGTCATCCGACTGGAGGATAGTCCGGACTACAGTCTGGTTGTCGAGTACCATAATGGTGATAGGAGCAATCATTCCCTTGGCGCCATTCAGACGAATGATGCCCAGACACAATCGAATTCCGGCGTCGTGGACGCGTTTGCCAGCTGCGTAATGAATAATGCTTCCGATTGTCCGATCACAGCGGAAAGAGGACGCTCGGCGCTGGCTGTCATCTTGGCAGCGTTGGATTCCAATAGCGATAAAAAAGTGATTTCACTTGTACCAGAGCTGGCAGAGAAGGGGGAACAAGCATGAAATTAGGCGTTTTTACTGTATTGTTCCAGGAGCTGTCCCTGGAAGATATGCTTGCACGTGTCAAACAAGCTGGATTGGATACTGTCGAAATCGGGACCGGCGGCTATCCAGGCAATGCCCATTGCCCGATTGATGAACTGCTGGAAAGTGAAGGAGCATTGAAGAAATATCACGAAACGTTCGAGAAATATGGCGTTACAATCGGAGCTTTCAGCTGTCACGGCAATCCGATTTCGCCTGACAAGGCATTCGCGGAAGAATCGGATTGGCTTCTGCGTAAGACGATAAAGCTTGCTGCCAAAATGGGAGTACCGGTTGTAAACTGTTTTTCAGGAGTGGCTGGTTCCGAAGAGAGCGCTACGAAGCCGAACTGGCCGGTCACTGCCTGGCCGCCTGAATATGGGGATGTGTTGAACTGGCAGTGGGATAAGAAACTCGTTCCTTATTGGAAGGAGCTGGGTTCTTTTGCCGAAGAGCACCAGGTAAAGATTGCACTGGAATTGCACGGCGGCTTTCTCGTCCATACACCCTATACCATGCTGAAGCTGCGTGAGCTGACAAGTGATGCTATCGGTGCGAACTTCGATCCGAGTCATATGTGGTGGCAGGGGATCGATCCGACGGCTGCCATCAAGATACTCGGAAAAGCTGGCGCCATCCATCACTTCCATGCTAAGGATACGTACATCGACCCTGAAAATGTCAATATGTACGGCCTGACCGATATGCAGCCGTACAGCAATATCAAAGAGCGGGCTTGGAACTTCCGGACAGTCGGACTCGGTCATGGACTGGAAGAGTGGAATAAAATGATCAGTGCGCTGCGCACTTACGACTACGATTACGTCATCAGCATCGAGCATGAAGATTCATTGATGTCGATTGAAGAAGGCTTCCAGCGTGCAGTCGATAATCTGAAAAATGTCGTGATCAATGAACCTGCCACGACGATGTGGTGGACATAAGGATTTGAGGGCATCTGTCATGAAGACAGATGCCCTTTTTAAGCATTCTAATTTTCTTTCAATCTGCTATCAGCTTCTTCTCGAAGTTTTTCATCTTCTGATGTTGCATAACCAACATGCAAAACTTCTTCAATATCTTCCCTGTTAAAAAAGATACTGTAATCAGGTCTGATATGCCCTTCCGGATACGGAACGGATATATAATCATAGAGCTTCTCAGAGCCGTACTCCTGCTGCTCATAACCATGAATCATTACTGGCTTTTCCGCTCCCTTTAACTTTACAACAGATCCTAACGGTATCAGTTTTTCTGTATCGACATTTTCTACAGTCGGTTGCTGTTCGGTAGATTCATCATCACCAGATGAAGTGGTGAATCCGACACTGCAGGCTGTGAGAAATATAGTGAAGATTATACAAACAATTAATGGTTTAATCTTCATTTTTCATTCTGCTTTCAGTAAGGTCATGTTCGATTTTTTCTTTTAACATTAATTCTGCTGGAGATTCAAAACCTTTAAACAGAACTTCCTTAATCTGTTCACGATTAAAGAAAACATTAAAATCATCTGTCAAATTCCCCTCTGGATAGGGAACTGCTATGTAATCAAATATCATTTTTGACTTAGTCTGAATCTGATGTCTCCCATATATCATTAGTGGTTTTTTAACAGAATTAAGTCTGAGGACTGTGCCAATGGGTAGTAAGTCTTTATATGAATTACTCATTATTAATCTTCTCCTTAGAAAAAGCTGTTTTTCGTATATATATTGCAGCTATACAAGTCCCGTAGAGAAAGATTGCAGCTATAGATAACGGTTCAATAATTCTAGGTAAATCTTCTTTTGGTACAACCCAGAAAATAAACGAGGCAAACATTGCGGTACCTAATATTCCTATTACAAGGGCGTAAATTAACAAAGCAGCACGAGTAGCCTTCATTAATTTTTTTTTATCTGATTTCATAAATGATAACTCCTTAGTTTTTAATCCTCATCTTGTTCAACACCAATCTTTCCTCCAAAACCAATTCCACCTGCAATGAAGAAACCGGTTTCCGTTCCTACTGAGCCACCAATACCTGCTCCACCAATTATTAAATCAAAACCTAAATATGGATCTCCTCTTCAACTCCAAACCATTCTTCTAAAGCGTCATATCCAAATAAATTAAAAGGTTCGAGTTTAAATTCAAATTTTAATACTGAAGCACTAGCACCTGCAGAGATAGTGTAATTTTCGATGTTTGTTTTTGCATCAGCATGAGGTAATTATAGCTGCAATAACTCTTCCAATTGAGCTTCAGCAGAGAAACTTTTATTTGTTACTGATCTCGATTCCAACGATTTTATAATAACTGAATGTGCCAGTGATAAATTTGACTGTATCGGCGTATAATTCTCCACACTCAACGTACCGTCCTTAACCATACTCTCCATTTCAGCTACATACTGCTCCATCAACTGAATGTCGTCTCCGACAGTTTCCAAACCTTCACTGTTTTTGGAATCAAAGTCGAAAAGATCCTCTATTGTGTCATCAGTTGCCTTTTGTGCTTCATCCATGCTGCTTGTAAAGTCGTCCGCGTTCAAATTACTAATGTGGACTATATCACTTATGGAACTAAAAGTACTATTAGCTTCATCAACTAAATCAATTGCTTTTCTTTTTGTTCTGTCCAGACTATCTGTCAATTCTCCTTCTAAAAATTTCTGCATTATTACACCATTTTTATCTTCTTCCAAGTCTAAAGAAGTTTCCCGGAGTTTCCGAAGGCTGGACTTATAGTTTTCAAGCGAGACACAATAAAAAGAGATGAAAGGAAGGTGGATATTTTGATAATAGATTCTGATGGAATTTCCTGTTGCCCCAGTGAAGGACTCTTGGTTACTTACAAGTTCAACTATAGCATTTCTCAGCTGGTCCATTTGATCTAATTTTGTGTCTAACTGGTTCAGCAGTTTATTAATGTCAGTATGTAGAGAGTGGTTATGTAATTGTTTCACTTGGCCACTCCCTTTATCGAATTAGATAGAGAGTCATCCATCGTACGGAAAGATTCAATTGCTTTTAGAGCTGTTCCGTTATTTTGTGTCAGTAGCCGTTTATAAGCCTCAGTTACTTTTATCAATGCTTCATTATATTCCCTTACTTTCTTTACTGCGTTCAATTCATTCTTATCAGCAAATAATTGTAGGAAATCTGATTCAAGGCTGTCAGCACTGCTTTGAATGTTACTTATTAGTTTGTTTGCCTCCTCATAGGCGACTTTTATTTCTTCACTCATTTGATAATAATCACCTTCACTTTTCTTTCTGGATACGCTGCTTTTCTTTTTCTATTCTAAGATCAGTAGTATGAATACTGGTTTGAATCGTACCGATTTTGTTATCGATCAACCTAATTGCCTCGTCCATTTCATTTTGAGAGATTTTCTTAAAAGAACGTAAGGCTTTATCACGTTTCTCGTCAAAATTATCTGCTGTACTTCCTTTCCATGCATTGGAGGGAAGTGCAGGTTCAGTAATGGTTCTGCTATGCTGAACCATGTCAATTTGAAGGGATTCTATAGAGGATTTAACGTAACGAAGACGTGACAGCTGCTCTAACTTATCAGCACGGCCAGCCATTAAAGATGCCAGTAAGGACATGAAAACACCTACTATCGGTAATTTTTAATATTACTATAAGTATAATAACAAATGGAAAATGCTGTTATAAACAGGAAAAAGATACTCATTTTTAGTGATATAAAGCATGTTTATGAATCTATATGCCCATGATGATGGAATCCAATAAATCCATTTAATGTAAATATCATTCCATACCTATGTTTGTTTCTTACCAAACTGCTCCCAGGAAAAAATATGTAAATTATTCTTACGAAACACTTCATGAAATTTTATTTTAATAATATAATCTAAATATGAATTAAAATTTTATATCGAAAGCAGGTGATTTGGCAGTGAATGGCGGTTTGACACTGCTTCGGGAAAGCTTGCCCTCGATCAAGCCTTCTGAAAAAAACGCAGCAAGCTACATACTTGCCCATCCAGCTGAGGTGGTGACGCTTTCGGTGCAGGAGCTGGCAGTGAAAAGCGGGTCCAGTGAGGCGGCCGTTATCCGTCTTTGTAAATCGATAGGTGTGACAGGATACCGGGAACTGAAGCTGAAGATTGCGGGAGATTTGCAAAATGAAAGCGTTAGCAAAGAGGCGTTTGATGAAATTGAGCCGAACGATACGGTTGAACATTTGATCGAAGCGATGGCAGAAAAGCATATCCAGTCGATCGATCAGACGATGCAAGTGAATGATGCCAAGGCACTTGAAAGGGCAGTGACTATGATATCGAGAGCGCGAAAGATCGATTTTTATGGAGTCGGGGCCTCTTATCTCGTGGCTCAGGATGGCGAGCAGAAATTCGGGCGGATCGGTAAATGGTGTACGGCCTACAGTGATGCGCATCAGCAATTGGCGTCGGCTGCGAATCTCACATTCGGGGATGTAGCTTTTGCAATCAGCTATTCCGGGGAAACCGGCCAATTGCTGCAGGTTTTGCAGCGAGCCAGAGATGCAGGGGCAACTACCATCGTGATGACGAAGCTGGGGCCGAATTGGCTGCAGCAGCTGGCTGATATCCAGCTGTTTACAGTGGCGAAAGAGGCGCGCATCCGCAGTGCAGCCACAAGCTCCCGGATTGTCCAAATGTACTTGATGGATATCATCTATACGGCAGTGGCGGGACGCGACTATGAGCATACGATCGAGGCTTTGGAAAAATCACGGCAGGCGATTCAGCAAGCATTTCAAACAGAGCAAAAGTGAGGGGACAAAATGCTGGAGAAATTAACGACAGAAAAGCGGAACGAAAGCACGATGCAGCTGGATCAGCTTTCTACGAGGGAAGTCCTTCAGCTGATGAACAAGGAAGATAGGACAGTGCCCGAAGCGGTGGAAGCAGCCCTGCCGGCAATCGAAGCTGCGGTGCAGCAGGTGATTGCGACTTTCCAGGCTGGCGGCAGACTTATCTATACGGGCGCAGGGACCAGCGGCAGACTCGGAATTTTGGATGCGGTCGAATGTCCGCCCACATTCAGCACACCGGAAGAGATGGTGCAAGGTTTGCTGGCAGGCGGTATGTCTGCATTCCGAAAGGCGAAGGAGGGAGCGGAAGATAATCCGGAGCTTGGGGCGAGAGAGCTGGAGGAAATCGGATTATCGGCAAAAGATACCGTAATTGGCATTGCTGCAAGCGGCAGGACGCCATATGTGATTGGGGCGCTGGATTATGCGGCGGCTGTGGGTGCGGCTACAGTCAGCATTGCTTGCAATAAAGGAGCGGCTATATCTAAGCATGCGAAGATCAGCATTGAGGTAGAAACCGGTCCGGAAATACTGACAGGATCGACAAGACTGAAAGCCGGAACAGCGCAGAAGCTTGTGCTCAATATGATTTCCACTGCCAGCATGGTAGGTGTCGGTAAAGTATATAAGAACCTAATGGTAGATGTGAAGCCGACGAATGACAAGCTCCGGGAGCGTGCCAAACGCATCATCATGGAAGCGACCGGAGCGGATTATGCGTCAGCTGAAAAAGTCCTGGAGCAAGCAGATGGTCAAGTCAAAACAGCGATTATCATGTTATTGCTCGATGTCCCGAAAGAGGAGGCCGAGGCGAAGCTGCATGATGCAGGAGGATTTGTCCGTACAGCGATAAAAGCGTAAAAGGGAGGAATCTAAAGATGGCGAAGATGAACCAAATGGCAGAAGCCATTCTCCGCGAAGTGGGCGGAGAACAGAACATCATTTCTTTGACACACTGCATGACACGGGTCCGTTTGCATGTGAAGGATGAGACACAGGTCGATTTTGATGGGCTGAAACGAATTGATGGTGTCATGGGTGTGGTAGCGGATGATACGATCCAGATTGTGGTCGGTCCTGGTACTGTCAATAAAGTCTCTGATGAAATCAGTCGCATCACCGGGCTCGGGGTAGGGGAAGAAGCAGCGGAAATCGATGATCTCACATTCGAGGAGAAAGCGCAAATCAAGCGGGAGAACATGAAGGAAAAGAATAAGACACCCATCAAGTTCCTGCTGCGACGTATCGGCAACATCTTCATCCCGTTAATCCCTGGCTTGATTGCTTCTGGCATCATCAATGGCGGTGTCAGCTTTGCCGTCAATGCCGGCGCAGATCCTACACTCGCCATCGTCCAGATCCTGCAGCTGATCGGCGGCAGTCTGTTCAGCTTCCTGGCGATACTTGTGGGCTGGAATACGGCGAAGGAATTCGGCGGTTCCCCGGTGCTGGGGGCCATCGCGGGTATGATTCTTTTCAATCCGGCATTGGCGAATATCACGTTATTCGGGGAAGCGCTTGTTCCGGGGCGGGGCGGACTGTTCGGCGTCATCTTTGCGGCGTGGCTGATGAGTTTCATCGAGAAGCGCGTACGAAAAATCATGCCCGGCAGCATTGATATCATTTTTACTCCTATCTTGACTGTTTTGTTTGTCGGTATTGCATCTCTGCTCGTCATCATGCCTGTTGCCGGGGTACTGTCAGAGGGAATTACAACCGGAATCAACGCTGTCCTGGATATCGGCGGTGTCGTTGCGGGGGCAATACTTGCCGGATTCTTCCTTCCGCTTGTCATGGTCGGGCTGCATCATGGTTTGACGCCGATTCATGTGGAGCTCATCCAGACATTCACATTCACTGCTTTGCTTCCCATCCTCGCGATGGCAGGAGGCGGTCAGGTCGGGGCTTCCATTGCCATTTTTGTCAAAACTCGCAATAAACGTCTGCGGAATATCATCAAGGGTGCTTTGCCGGCAGGCTTCCTCGGAATCGGGGAACCGCTTTTATACGGTGTCACCCTGCCGCTTGGACGTCCATTTGTAACGGCTTGTCTCGGTGCTGCCATAGGGGGAGCGACGCAGGCATTGTTTGCCACAGGAGCCACTGCCATCGGTGTGTCCGGGCTTTCCTTGACACCGCTCATTGCAGAAGGGAAATATCTGCAGTACTTGATTGGTATCTTTGTCGCTTATATTGCTGGATTCCTGTTTACTTATTTCTTCGGGTTCAAGGAAGAGATGGCAAAGGATATATAAAACCAAGGGGCGTCCCTGACGCCTTTTTGTACATAGGAGGGGCAAGATGTTAGGTGTTTCTGTGTATTTACGGGATCGGATCAAGGAAGAGGAAATCAGGAGATTCCACGAAGCTGGCTTCTGCAGCATCTTTACATCCCTTCACATCCCGGAGGAAGATGCCGCTGCTTATCGGACGAATCTGCAGCTCTTGGGTTCGATTGCTGCCGGTTTGAAGATGGAATTGATAGCGGATATTTCGACTGCTTCCATGGAAAAGCTGGGTTTGGATTGGAATGAAGCCGAGACGGTATTGGACTGGGGAGTGACGGGTCTGCGGATCGATTATGGTATCGAGGATGCTGTCATCATCCGGCTGTCGCAAAAGATGAAGGTTGCACTGAATGCCAGTACGCTTACCGAGGATCATTTGGGGAAATTGCTTTCTGGAGGCCTTCACACCGCCAATACCGAGGTGTGGCATAACTTCTATCCCCGGCCTGAAACAGGGCTTGCGCACAGTGACTTTCTGGCAAAGAATATGCTTTTCCAATCGTATGGCTTAAAAGTGCAGGCGTTCATACCTGGAGACCGCAACCTGCGGGGACCGCTTTATCAAGGATTGCCGACGCTGGAGCGGCATCGGGCCTATGGCACATTTGCTGCGTTTACCGAACTGAAAGCTTATCACGTGGACAAAATCCTCATCGGGGATCCCGATGTGACAGATGAAACATTGGAACAGCTGAAGGAAGCAGGCACTATCATCACCCTGCGTGCCAAAGCGTTTGGCGACAGGACGGAGGCACATGAGCTGCTGGAAAAGGGGACACATAACCGTCCGGATCTGGCACGGGATGTCATTCGTTCGGAGGAATCCAGGATGAGCGGGATGTTCGAAGAGGCATCCATTCCACCTTTCAACTGTATCGATCGAAACAAAGGGGCCATTACGATCGATAACGACCTGTATATGCGTTACAAAGGTGAAATCCAAATCACCAGGAGAACATTGCCGCAAGACGATAAAGTCAATGTCATCGGGCAAGTCATACCGGAAGATGTGCCGCTTTTGAATTATATCGAAGGCGGCAGTCCTTTCAGGATCATATGGATATAAAAAAAGTAGGCGAGGAATAACCTCAGCCTACTTTCACTTCTTCTGAACCGCCATTGTTCAGATAGTCTTCATTAAGATTGAATTTGCCTTCCCATTTGGAAACGACGATGACAGCCAAGCTGTTACCTACAACGTTTACGACAGTACGTCCCATATCAAGGATACGATCGATACCGGCGATGAAAGCAAGGCCTTCAACTGGCAATCCCACGGAGCTCAATGTCGCAAGCAATACAACAAAGCTTGTTCCAGGTACTGCTGCGATACCTTTGGATGTAACAATCAGCAAGGCCATGATTCCAAGCTGCTGCCAGATGGACAGATCGATACCATACATCTGCGCGATGAATAGGGAAGCAAGAGCCTGGTACATCGTTGATCCATCCAGGTTGAATGTATAACCGGTAGGCAAGACGAACGAAACAATGGATTTCGGAGCACCCATGCGCTCCATTTTATACATTACCCGGGGCAGTACCGTTTCACCACTGGAAGTGGAGAAAGCGAGCAATAGTTCATCTTTCAGTACTTTCAGCATCTTGAACAAATTGATGCCGACGATCTTGGCAATGATGGCGAAGATGACCAGGATGAAGAACGCCATCGCACCATAGGTGACCAGTGCTAGTTTGCCTAATGGGATCAAAGATGAAATACCGAATTTTGAAACTGTTACACCGATAAGTCCGAATACACCGATTGGAGCTAGTTTCATGACAAGGTTCGTCACCCAGAACATCGTCTGGCTGACACCCTCGAAGAAGTTCAGGACAGGCTGTCCTTTTTGTCCGATCGCTGCTACTCCGAGCCCGAATAGAGCGGAGAAGAATACGATGGCAAGCATGTCACCCTCGCCGATCGCCTGGAAGACATTCGTCGGAATGATTTCGAGGAGTGTGTCCACGATGGTTCTATCTTCTTGTGTCTCAGCAGTTTCTTCATATTGTGAAATACTTGTTGTTTCCAGCTCGGAACGGTTGATACCTTCCCCGGGCTGAAAGACGTTGGCGAAGGCAAGACCGATAACCAATGCAATGACAGTGACGATCTCGAAGTAGATAAGGGTTTTAAAACCAAGTCTCCCAACTGATTTACCATCGCCTGTTCCGGCAACACCGACAATGATGGATGCGATGACAATCGGGATGACGATCATTTTAATCGCACGTAAGAATAAATCGCCTAAAGGCTGAAGAATAGTAACGGCAGTTTCGCTGCCATAGAAGATTGCACCAACAATGACACCCAGCACCAAACCAATTAAAATCTGGTAGGCTAGTCCAATTTTAAAACGCTTCATGTTGTACCCCCACGTTGTAAGATTATGAATACATTAGAGTAATAATAGCATAGAATAATAGAATCATGTCAACTTTCCTCACAAAGAAAGGGAGGCATGTGGTCGCCCTCCCCGGTAGATCAGAATAAATTGATTAATTCGTTGACCATCAATGCACCGAATAACAAAATACTGATTCCCAAAACGCCATTTGTGATCCAGCCATTCCTGTAATCCGGTTCGACGCGCTTCGAGTTGAGCAGCCATATGAGTGTTATGGCGAGGAACGGCATGAGCAATGCACCCAGCGCTCCTTGAAGCAGGACGAGTCCTACTGGTTTGCCGAAAAACAATAAAAGCATCGGCGGGAAGGTAAGCCAAAAAAGATAAAAACGATAGGCAGGATCCTTCTCGGAAACAGGTTTGACATCTGCCTGCCCTTTTTTTCGGATGGTACGGATGAAATCTGCAAACAAATACGGAACACCATTCCACACGCCAAGCAGAGAAGAAAAAGCAGCCGACCATGCACCAAGCATGAACATCCAGGAAACGATTCCATTGAACTCTTCCCCGAGCATGCCAGACAGTGTGATCAAGCCTTCTTCCCCCTCGATCTGGATATTGGAGCTGTGCAGGAACTCGGCACCGATGACCATCAAGGATAAGGTGAAGATGGCAGTCATGATATAGGCGACGCTGTTATCGACGCGCATCATCGCGATCCAAGCCTTCCCTTTCCATTTCTTCTCCTGCAGCCAGTAGCCGTAGGAAGCCATCGTGATTGTACCCCCGACTCCGCCTATCAGACCCATGACGAGCAAGAAGCTCCCGGGATCCATCTTCGGTATGACGATGCCCTGAATGATGTTTCCGATATCAGGAAGCAAAATGACTGCGGTTCCTACCACAGTGACGAACATGATGCCGATGAAGACGAGCATCACTCTCTCGAACAGCATGTATTTACCTGTCCAGATCAAGGCAAATCCTGCGAGAAGATGAATGATAGCCCATGCCCAAAGCGGCATGATCGGAAACATCGACCGCATCATCAATGCGCTCGTGGATCCTGCTGCCGCACCATAGAGGATGCCCCAGATGATTGCGTAGGCGCCGAAATAACCGGTTGCCCATTTACCCAAGGAATGCCAGCCTTGCAGGATGGTCTTGCCAGTAGCGAGATGCCATCTGCCGACTCCCTCGGTGAGGAAATATTTGATGATGGAACCTAATATGATTGCCCAGCCGAGCATCATGCCAAATCCTGATCCGGCTACCAGGGCGGCGATGAGATCGCCTGTTCCGACGCCCGTTGCTGCGGTGACGAAGCCAGGTCCGACATTACGGAGTTTCTGGCCGAAGGTTTTCGGAGGAGTAGGACTGGCGGGCGCCAACGATTTGTTTTCGTTTTCCATACACGTACCCCCTTCGCTAATGTGATTGTAAACGCAAAAGACGGGAGTTGGCAAGATAAATTTGTAAGGCAAAAAAACCTTGCCGAATGAAATTGGAATGATAAAATAATGAGAGACTCATAAAAAGCTAGTTATATCAACGTTCAATGAATTAACTCCCATCCAGAAGAATTGCCTTTTGTAATTTTTATAGGTTGGTACTTGTCAGACAAAAAGGAGAAGAAGAATAAGTCGTGAAAAAGGAGAAAGTGGCGCATCGGATTGCTGCCGAGATATTGGAACAAATCGTAGAGGGGGATATCAAACCAGGACAGAAGCTACCGACGGAGAAGAAGCTATGTGAAAAGTATGGCGTCAGCCGTGCTTCGATCCGGGAAGCGTTGAGCGAATTGAAGGCGCAGGGGGCCGTCACATCGAAACAAGGCGGCGGCACATACGTGGAGCAGGCGTTTCATGGTGAATTCTTTCACCAAGTGATGGTGGATGAATCGAACCTTGCCAGTTTCCGTTATCTTTTTGAAATGAGGAAGATCCTGGAGCCGGAAGCAGCCATGCTGGCAGCAGAGCGCAAGACGGAAAAAGAATTGGATGAGATGCGTTCGGCGCTTGATTTATTGAAGGATGCCGATGATGCTGGGTCCCATAAAGGGCGGGATGCGGATTTTGCTTTCCATCTTGCAGTCATGAAAGCGACGCATAATCCGGTCATGATCCAAACCTTTGCCAATTTGGACACGGTTTATAAGAAAGCATTGGCTTTGTCTTTTGAAGAGAAACAGGATCTTATCCGAAATAGGCGGATCATCTATGAGGAACATGAGAAAATCTTTGAAGCCATCCAAGCAGGGGAAGCAGAGCTCGCGCGTCTGCAGTGTTTGATTCATCTGCGGAATGTCGAGAAGAAGCTGACCCCTGACAGCTGAAAAAGGGGCGATACAGATGTATGACATAGCTATTGTTGGCGGCGGCATCGTTGGTTTGGCCACCGCATACGCCATTTTGCAAGACGCATCCGATAAAAGGATAATCATTCTGGAGAAAGAGCCGGAGCTGGCCTTGCATCAGACAGGTCACAACAGCGGCGTCATTCATTCCGGTATCTATTATAAACCTGGCAGCTTCAAGGCTGCATTTGCAAAGCAAGGGAACGAAAGCATGCTTGCCTTCTGCCGGGAAGCAGGCATAGACGTGGAGCAATGCGGAAAAGTGATTGTCGCAACCAAAGAAGAAGAGCTGAAGCAATTGGATCAGCTTTATCGCAGAGGGATGGCAAATGGTCTGGCAATCGAGAAAATCGATGCAAGGCAGCTGCAGCAAATCGAACCCTATGCGAACGGACTGGCTGCCATCCGTGTTCCTCAGGCCGGTATCGTCAATTATAAGCAAGTATGCCGGGTACTGGCAGAAAGGATACGATCAAAGGGCGGTATAATCAAGCTTGGGTGTGAAGTGGTAAAGATAGAGGAGAGGCTGAACAAAGCAGTCATCGATACAAACACAGATCCGATTCAAGCGGGATATGTGATTAACTGTGCCGGCCTTCATAGTGATCGAATCGCAAAGGCTGCGGGTCTGTTGACCGATACGAAGATTGTTCCGTTCCGCGGGGAGTATTATGAGCTTAAACCGCAAGCGAGACACTATGTCAAACACCTGATTTATCCGGTTCCGGATCCAGCCTTCCCTTTCCTTGGCGTCCATTTCACGCGGATGATCGGCGGGGGAGTGGAGGCAGGGCCCAATGCTGTCCTTGGCTTCAAGCGGGAAGCGTACCGGAAGACGGATGTCGGATGGAGAGATGCAGCTGACACGATGCGCTTTCCTGGATTTTGGAAGCTTGCCGGCAAATATTATCGCCAAGGAGCGGCGGAATACTTACGGTCATTCTTCAAGAGCCGATTTGTCAAAAGCCTTCAAGAGCTCATCCCGGATATCGAGGCAGATGATCTGGAAGCAGCCCCGGCAGGTGTCCGGGCACAGGCCTTGCAGCGTGATGGGAGGCTGGTGGATGATTTCCAGCTGATCCGCGGCAAACGTTCCTTGCATGTGTGCAATGCCCCATCCCCGGCAGCCACAGCTTCGCTGGTGATCGGTAAATCGATTTGGGAGCGAGCTCAGTGAAAAAAACGGGCAGTCAAG